>CBFGXP010000188.1:0-7768 GCA_965652775.1 uncultured bacterium | reverse complement strand
CAAATGGAAATGCAGTTTTTTATTCAGCCCGGCACACAAAAGAAGTGGTATGAATACTGGAAGGAAGAAAGAATGAAATGGCACCTGGCATTGGGTTTTGGAAAAGAACAATATCGTTTTCACGATCATATTAAATTAGCGCATTACGCAGATGCTGCTTGTGATATCGAATTTAATTTCCCTATTGGCTTTAAAGAACTGGAAGGTATCCATAGCCGGACAGATTTTGATTTAAAGAACCACCAGGAATATAGTAAAAAGAAGCAGCAGTACTTTGACAATGATATTGACCCGGCGACTTCAAAACCGTATGGAAATTATATTCCTTACGTTGTGGAAACCTCAATTGGCTTAGACCGTATGTTCCTCGCTGTATTGAGTCATTGCTATGAAGAAGAGGATTTAAGCACTGCAGAAAAACAGGATAGTCGGGTAGTGATGAAATTTCCACCCAGGCTTGCACCGATGAAACTTGCTGTGCTACCATTAATGAAGAAGGATGGCTTGCCTGAAATTGCAAGAAAGATAATGGATGATTGCAAGTCTTCTTTCCGTTGTTTCTATGAAGAGAAAGACACGATCGGTAAGCGTTATCGACGTATGGATGCGATCGGTACTCCATTTTGTGTCACAGTGGATCATCAAACTAAAGATGATAATACGGTTACAATACGTTATAGGGATACAATGCTGCAAGAGCGCATCCATTTGGATAAGGTCAGAGAAATAGTATTGCATGCAATCCAATAAATTTTCTCATTTAATAGTTACTTACTTAACAAACTTTTTGGATTGTAGTTTTTAATTTGCATTTTTATTATCATTTAAACTAAACTTATTATTATGAGAAAGCCGATTCTTGCACTTTGTTCATTGCTTCTGATTTCAAATCTTCTATTTTCCCAGGATAATAAAGTATCACAAGATCCATCTATTGGAAAATCTTCGTTTTTCGCAGAACTTGGTGGACCTGGTATTCTTTTTTCAGCAAACTATGATACAAGGTTTAAGCAAAGTCGTTTAGGTTTTGGAGGAAGAATAGGTATTGGATTTGTCAGTGCATACGATGAATATTATGATCCGAACACCGGCATGTATTATGGCGGCGATGAAGAAACAGCTATTACATTTCCGGTTCAGTTAAACTATATTTTCGGAAAACAAAATTCCCCTCATGCGTTCGAGGTCGGTGGAGGTATTACTTATGTAAGTAAGAAGTTAAACATCATGAATTTTGACGCATATGATAATGAAGATAACAGGACACAGGTTTTCGGCACGTTTTGTTTTATGTATCGTCGTCAACCAGTTAATGGAGGTTTTTCCTGGAGAATAGGTTTTACACCTTTAGTTGGCGGTGGCAATATCCAGCTTTTTGGTGGTGCCAGTGTTGGGTATAATTTTTAATTTTTTTCGGGTCCCCTGGATTGCCCCTGTCAGGGATCGTTACAACGCATATACAGTACTGGCATAGTTTTTTAATCAGGTAAATGATTAAAAAATTATGTTATGCCATCTTCTGTAATTGCCGCCATAAAATATGACGCATCCTCATCCACTCTCCGGATCGTTTATGTTTCAGGTAGCGTATATGATTATAAAGAAGTACCTGAAAAAATTTACAACGATATGAAAGCGGCATTTTCCAAAGGCGAATTCCTTAATAAAGAGATCAAACCAAACTATAAGTTTGAAAAGATCAGGTAATACCTGCTGCATTTTGGAAATCTCAAAATAGAAAAGACAACAGGGAACTTACGATAAGTAGTAATGGAGAATTACTATTTTAAACAGAAATACATCATTGGTTAGAAACCTTTCCAAAAAATTATTAATTTGTACGTCTTGTAATCCAGATCCAATAAAAACTAAATGGAATTAAGCCAACATAGCCTGCACCACCTGCTGGGTAAGTTAAAAACGCCCCGGCTAAAGAGAGCCGATGTTTCCCTCAAGCAGACACTTACTTTATTATTGTATCGTGTCAAAACCATTGGTTATAGCAAAACCATGGAAGAATATGAGTCACGCAAATTGGGCATATTTAACCAACTGAATTTTTTTCAATCGGTCGCAAATGTATTTATTTTTCTTACCTGTGTTTTGTATCATGAAAAATTTTCGGGCTGGGTGTATGTTTTAAGCTGCTTACCAATTTTTGTCAGCATCCTTGTATTATACCTGAATAGCATATTTAAACACCGGGCTGCTTTGATAGCCTATTTCATTTTGCATCCGCTTGTTGCCAGTTTCATTTTTATGAATGGGATGCATCTTGGGATGGACCTTTATTTTATTTTATATGGTATCCTCGCTGTTTTCTTTTTAAAAGATGTGGCCTTCATGCTATTTACGATAGCTTTTTCGATGGTCAATTTTTTCATACTTTCCGTGGTGTTGAATCAATTTCGTTACCAGCTGGAAAATATTAATAACTTCCTTTACCTGGTTAATGAAAGCATTGCGATCGTATTTATATTTTACGGATTATACCTCGTTAAAAATGAAAATAATACTTACCAATTAAGTATACTTGACAAGAACCATGACCTCCAGCAAAAAAATATACAGATACAACTACAAAAAGAGAAAATACAAAAAGATGCCGGGCTTCTTGAAAAACAAACCCAGGAACTGACAGAGCTAAACGCATTAAAAAATAAGATGTTTAGTATTATTTCTCATGACCTGAAAGCGCCGATGTATGCGATGCGAAATTTCTTCACTGAAGCGCAATTAAAAAATATGCCTGCAAGGGAGTTAAAGAAGATTATCCCAGGTGTGGTTAATGATTTGAACTATACAACAGGCTTAATGGATAATTTGCTCCAATGGGCAAAAGCGCAGATGCAATCAGATGCTGTGTATCCGCAAAAAGTTGATATAGGAAGGGCAATTGAAGAAACCATACAGTTATTACGTCGTCAATCAGAGGCTAAAAAAATAAGGATTGAAACCAATAGCAAGGAAAACATTTATGGATTTATGGATAAGGATATGCTCAACCTTGTTTTGCGGAACCTGGTTTCAAATGCCATAAAGTTTACTCCTGAAAAAGGGGAAATAAAGATTGGCGTGCATGAAAATTGTACGCTTGTTGAAGTATACGTCCAGGATAGTGGAGCCGGTATCAGCCCTGAAGCACTGCGAAAAATAAATGGTAATGGTTTTTATTCTACCAAAGGTACTGCGAATGAATCAGGCACCGGGCTTGGATTAAAGCTTTGTAAAGAATTCATGGCACGAAATGGCGGACAACTTTATATTGAAAGTAAACAAGGTGAAGGAAGTGTTTTTTCTTTCTCATTACCCAAAGCAGCCAATATGGTTTAACCTGAATTGATCTTCGTTATCCGGCTTGTGGCTTACAAAAAATTTTCTCGAGCAAATTATAAAGAGCAGGATGCTTCTCCTTCAACAGTGTTGGTCGTTCAAAAAAATATTCTGACACTACAGCAAAAAATTCAGCTTCATTCGTAGCACCATAAGGATTGATGTCCGACTTGTCTTCATTGATCAGTTTTATTTCATGCTGCATCAATTGCAGCCAGGGTTGAATGTATTTTCGCTCCATGATAAATGCCGGTATGCCATCAATATCTCCATCCGTTTTATCGACCAGGTGAACAAATTCGTGTATTGCTGTGTTCTCTTTTCCCGTTTTATTGATAAATGCCTGCCTTAGCTGGAGCTGTGACAAGATCATAACATGATTCAATGCGCCATTGCCAACCATACCGAGTATAGATCGATTCCCTCCTTCCTGCTGAAATTCATGATCGAAGGAATCGGGATACAATAACACTTCATGCAGGTGAATATATTCCCAACCCGGAAAATTAAAGATTGGAATGATCGCACTGGCGGCTATCAATACTTTGTCAACGTCTTCTACATTGGTTTTTATACCGGTAATTCTCACCTGACCCAGGAATTGCAGAATTCTTTTCTCAAATTCGGTTTTATTACTTTCATTTAATTGTTGATAAAAAGGAACCTGTTTTGTAAGTATATCACGAAATCCTTCAGGGAACGGACCGGGGATAATTTTCTTTTTTCTTTTTTTGGAGAGAAAAGAAAAAAGCAGACCCGTTAAAGCAAGTATTAAGATGACTGCTAATAGAACATCCATATATAAAACATGAAAATAATATTAAAAGCTTATTGCTGGTATGCGGTTTGCAAAAGTTTAAACGATAAGAATTTAATTGAAAAATAAAGTATGAAGATCGCAACTTACAATGTAAATGGCGTAAATGGTCGCCTTTCTGTACTGCTTCGTTGGTTAAATGAAGCGAAACCAGATATAGTTTGTTTACAGGAATTGAAAGCACCTAACGAGAAATTTCCCCTGAACGCAATAAACGATTCGGGTTATGCTGTTAAATGGCATGGTCAGAAGAGCTGGAATGGTGTTGCAATTTTATCAAGAGTTGGAGAGATCCAGGAATTAAGACGTGTGCTGCCGGGGGATCCGGAAGATAGTCACAGCCGGTATATCGAAGCAATTGTAAATAATATGGTGATCGGTTGTCTGTATCTTCCGAATGGAAATCCATGGCCCGGTCCAAAATTCGAGTATAAATTAAAATGGTTTAAACGTTTGACCATCCATGCAAAAAAATTACTGGCACAAAAAGTACCTGTCGCATTGATCGGTGATTTTAATGTAATGCCCACCGAACTTGATGTATATAAACCCGAGCGATGGGTAAATGATGCATTATTCAGAATAGAGGTCCGTGAGGCCTATAAAAAATTAGTTGAGCAGGGTTGGACTGATGCTATACGTAAACTATATCCAAAAGAAAGAATTTACACCTTCTGGGATTATTTTAGAAATGCTTATCAGCGTGATGCAGGTTTGCGTATCGATCATTTTTTACTGAGCCCTCAGTTAAAACGCAAACTTGTAAATGCAGGCGTTGATAAGCATGTAAGAGGGTGGGAGAAGACAAGCGATCATGCGCCCGTATGGATCGAATTAAAGGATAAATAATTTGTCAAGGCCTAATAAATACCTGCATGAAAATTGCTGGTCGTTTAATGTGGAAGAGATACTTGATAAGATTGCCGCATTTGCCGACCGTGCTCATGGCGATCAGCAACGGAAATATGCTGATGAAAGATATATTTATCATCCCTTGCGGGTTATGAAGACCTGCCAGGATCTTGGTTATCCGTTGCCTGTTCTGGCTGCTGCAATACTGCATGATGTGTTGGAGGATACCACCACGACTCGGGAAGAAATAAAGAAATTTTTATTGACTGTAATGAGTGAAGCAGATACTGATCATACACTTTCATTGGTATCAGAGTTAACCGATGTTTATACTAAGGCTGATCATCCTCAAATGAACAGGCGAAAACGAAAAGCCAGGGAAGGCGAACGTTTGGAAAGAGTAAGCGCTGAAGCACAAACGATCAAATATGCCGACATTATGGATAATGCTAGAGGTATGGCTGAGAATGGTGCCGATTTTGCTCCCGTCTTTTTACACGAATGCAACACTTTATTGAAGAAAATGAAAAAAGGCAATGAACAAATCCGTAAAAAAGCGTTGCAGGTTGTACAATCAGAAATGGACCAATTAAAAGATACCGGGTCTTTATCAATAAAACGACCCGGTTAATATTTCCAATGATTAACTTACCTGGTTATTGCTCCTGCAGGTATCTTTTTTCTTTTCGGTTTTTCATCCTTTACAGGATTTTTCGTATCCTCATTTATATCACGATCACCCTTCTTAGTGTTTTTGGGACCTGAAGATAATTTACGACCCTGGCTTGATGTACGACTTGTATCACCCTTCCTGGTTTTTGTTGATTGTTTTTTCATAATATGTCCTTTTGTATAAGATCAACACTTAAAATATCATGCCGGTTTGTGTGTGATTATGAAGTTGTGCCAGTCATTCTGGGTTAGTTCAAAGGCAAATCTATTTTATGATTCCTTGCTTCCATTGATCTTCAAAAACGGTTTCAGCAAATCAATTGGCACTGGGAAGATCGTTGTTGAATTATTTTCCGTAGCAATCTCCCGCAATGTCTGCAAATAACGAAGTGTTAATGCACTGGGTTCCCCGGCAAGAATTTTTGCGGCATCAGCCAAGCGTTGTGAAGCCTGGAATTCTCCTTCGGCTGCAATTACCTTTGAGCGACGTTCTCTCTCTGCTTCCGCCTGTTTCGCCATGGCTCTTTGCATTTCCTGGGGCAGGTCAATTTGTTTTACTTCAACATTAGTGACTTTTACTCCCCATGGGTCTGTTTGCGCATCGATGATCTGTTGCAATCGGTGATTGATCTTTTCCCGTTGTGAAAGAAGATCGTCCAGCTCCGATTGTCCTAACACACTGCGCAAAGTAGTTTGTGAAATTTGTGAGGTAGCCGCTAAAAAATTCTCCACCTGAACAATGGCTTTTTGTGGTTCTACCACCCGGAAATATACAACAGCATTTACCTTAATTGAAACATTATCGGATGTGATAATATCCTGTGGCGGCACGTCAAGCACAACAGTTCGCAGACTTACTTTAACCATTTTATCAATAACCGGGATCAGCAGAATTAAACCTGGTCCTTTAACGCCGCTCCCGCCAATCAAACGTCCAAGGCGGAAAATAACTCCTCGTTCATACTCACGCAATATTTTTATAGCGCTGAATAATATAATTATAATAAACAGGATAATGACGACTGTTATGGTGGGGAATTGTTCCATAATTTCTTTTTTAGCTATTATTAATTTTTTCTACAAAAAGTTTTAGATTCTTCATTTCTTTTATTCTTACTTTTTCTCCTTTATCAATTGTACCGCTCAACGATTCTGCATTCCATATTTCTCCCTGTACTCTTATGATCCCGGTGGGCGACAACGTTTCAACTACTTCGCCAATATCCCCGGTTAACCCTTCTATTCCTGTAACAACTTTACGTTTTTGCGCTTTGATGCCAAAGCCGACAACAAACAAAAAGAAAAGAGCAGATACGATTGTTGCTCCAATAATAACACCCCTGGAAATCTTTACCATTTCCAGGGAGGAATCAGATCTTATCAGCATCATAGAACCAAGCAACAAGGAGATTACACCTCCTATTGCAAGGAGCCCATGACTTGCAATTTTTATTTCCAGCAGGAATAGTATGACCGCGAAAATAATAAGCGCAACACCAGCATAATTGATCGGTAATGTATGCATCGAATACAAGGCCAGTATCAACGCAATAACACCGACGATACCGGGCAATATAGCACCGGGATTATATAACTCAAATAAAAGTCCATACAGTCCCAGTAGGAATAAGATGTATGCAATATTAGGATCGCTGATAATATCAAGTATTTTTTCCCATACACTCATCTTATGTTCCTTCACGATAACGGATGCGGTATTTAACGTGGTGGTGCCGCTATTCAACTCTACCGCTTTGCCATTGATCTTCATTAACAAATCTGTTTCGTCTTTGGCAATAAGATCGATCGCCGAATCTTCCAACGCCTCTGTTTCTGAGTAAGAAAAACTTTTACGAACCGCGTTTTCCGCCCATTCAACATTATGGTGTCTTTTTTCTGCAATGGTTCTGATAAACGCAGCAGCATCATTGGTTGCTTTTTCATTCATGGTGCTGTCCATCTGGTTCTGCAATGTTACCGGGTGTGCTGCGCCAATGTTGGTACCGGGTGCCATCGCCGAAATATGCGCCGCGAGAGTTATAAAAACACCTGCTGAACCTGCGTGTGCTCCGCCTGGTGACACAAATACTATTA
>CBFGXP010000187.1:0-7833 GCA_965652775.1 uncultured bacterium | reverse complement strand
GGGTTCTGGTAGTGATCGATCACTTTATCTGAATAAGCCATAGTCTTTAATTTTATATTGTGATAAAATGCTAATTGTTTTTTAATGATGTGCCCATTCAATACTATTCATATCAATTCCTTCCTTATACATTTCCCAAAGCGGACTCATTTCTCTTAACTTATTTACCGTTTTGGTCACTGCTTCAACAGTATAATCTATCTGATCTTCCGTTGTAAACCTTCCTAATCCAAAACGAAGCGAACTATGTGCCAGATCGTCTCCTAAACCCAGTGCTTTTAGCACATAAGACGGTTCAAGCGAAGCCGATGTACAGGCTGACCCGGAGGATACGGCAATATCTTTATTAAAACCCATCAGTAATCCCTCGCCTTCTACATATTTGAAAGAAATATTGGTTACGTGTGGTAACCGGTATTGTTTGCTTCCGTTAATGTATGCCTCCTCGATCTGCATCAATGAGGTTTCCAATTTATCTCTTAATGTACTTACTCTTTTTGTTTCTTCTTCCATTTCATTCATGCATATTTCGCAGGCTTTGCCAAAACCAACAATACCGGGAACATTCAGTGTTCCGCTACGCATACCACGTTCGTGTCCGCCGCCATCCATTTGGGCTGTAACTTTTACTCTTGGATTTTTTCTTCGAACATATAAAGCACCAACTCCCTTGGGGCCATACATTTTGTGTGCAGAAAATGCCATCAGGTCAATGCCATCTTTATTTACATCAACAGGAATTTTTCCAACCGCCTGGGTCGCATCAGAGAATACCAGTATACCTTTCTTTTTTGCTAAAGCACTTATCTCTTTCATTGGCATCACAGTACCAATTTCATTATTAGCATACATGATCGCAATGAGAATCGTTGTAGGCTTAATGGCTGCTTCCAATTCCTTCATGTCGATCAAACCTTCAGGGTTTACTTTAAGGTAAGTAACTTCTCCCCCTTCTTTTTCGATATGCTTACAAGTATCGAGTACAGCTTTATGTTCGATGTTACATGTAATAATATGATTGCCCTTACTTGCATACATTTCAAACACACCTTTTATTGCGAGGTTGTCTGCTTCCGTAGCGCCTGAAGTAAAAATGATCTCCTTAGGATCAGCGCCAATTAATTTTGCTACTTGCTCACGGGCATAATCAACTGCTTCTTCTGCCTGCCAGCCAAAAGGATGATTGCGGCTCGCTGCATTACCAAAGCTGTTTGTAAAATATGGTATCATTGTTTCAACAACTCTTGGGTCGCAAGGAGTTGTCGCATTATGATCTAGATATATCGGAAATTTCAACATAGTAATCTTTTATAAATTTGTCAGAAACTACAAAATTAACCTTAAAGAGACTGACTTCAAAAGTCTATTTTGAGTACCAAGAGCTAATTTTACCAAAATCGTAAGGCCTTCATAACCATAAACAAAACGCCATGCTAAAAGTTGAACATATCGGCATCGCTGTGCGAAGATTGGCAGATTCCGTGCCTTTGTTTGAAAAGCTGCTGAAAAGTCAGTGTTATAAAACGGAGATGGTGGATAGCGAAAATGTAAACACTGCATTTTTCAAAACAAACGATACAAAGATTGAACTATTAGAAGGTATGGATGAACATAGTATCGTATCAAAATTTATTGAAAAGAAAGGTGAAGGGCTGCATCACATAGCTTTTGAGGTACAAAACATAGAATTAGAAATGGAAAGGCTGAAAAATGAGGGATTTGTTTTGCTGAACGAGAAGCCAAAAAAAGGTGCTGATAATAAAGTCATTTGCTTTCTTCATCCAAAATCAACAAATGGTGTATTGATTGAACTCTGCCAGGATATCAAATAACATTATTTTTCATTATTGCTTTCTGAAGTGGTTTCAAGATTTATGATGCCTAACATTGTTACGGCCATCTGTGCCGCTATTTGTGAAGCATCTTTTTTATTAAATGCTTTTCCTTCCGCAATCTTATTGCCATCAACTACGGCTGCAATTGTAAAGAGCCTGCGGCCATTTTCCACCCTCTCTTCCACCGTTTCAAATTCCAGGATTTTTCCGTTTTTATTGGCCCATCCGTAAAGTTTATTCTTGTGATTGATTTCGAGCAGCTCGAGGTCATCAATAAACATGTGAGGTAAAATAATTCTTTCTGTCACCCATTTCGCGGTTTTCTTATATCCCCGATCCAGGTAAATAGCACCGACCAATGCCTCCAGGGTATTTCCAAATATTTGGCTGATTTTCAAAGACCCATCAGATTTATTATAGAGAGTAATTTTTTTCAAACCCATCCGCAGGGCGATTTCATTTAATTGCTGACGGTTTACCATTTTACTGCGCATTTCCGTCAAGAACCCCTCTTCTTTGTATGGATAACGCATAAACAGATAATCGGCGACCAAAGCGCTTAGAACGGCATCGCCAAGATATTCAAGCCGTTCATTATTCTCGTCTGCATTTTCTCTAACAGATCGATGGGTCAGGGCTGTTTTGTAAAGGGAAAGGTTATTCGGGCTGAAACCGAGTACGTTTTTTAATTGCTTCTTGAACGAAGCGCCAATCTTCTCCTTAAAAAATTGCTTAAAGAAATCCACGGTCAAAAGCTACGAAAAATTCTGTGAAGAATTACAGAGATGCATGATTTGGGATGCCTACGAATACTTTTTCATGACCACACATGCATTATGTCCGCCAAACCCAAACGTGTTACTCAAAGCAGCTCGTACTGTGCGATTTTGTGCTTTCTGAAAGGTAAAATTCAACCGGGGATCCAATTCAGGATCATCAGTAAAATGATTGATCGTTGGCGGTACCATATCGTGCATCACACTTTTTATACAAGCTATTGCTTCAATAACGCCTGCTGCACCAAGACAATGCCCGGTCATTGATTTTGTAGAGCTAATATTTAAATTAAAAGCGTGTTCACCAAAAACATCCATGATAGCTTTTACTTCAGCGACATCACCTAATGGAGTTGATGTACCATGTGTATTAATGTAATCAATATCGCCTGGTTTTAACCTGGCATCGTTAAGGGCAGCATTCATCACATTTCTTGCACCTAAACCTTCAGGGTGTGGAGCTGTAATGTGGTGAGCATCTGCAGTGGCGCCACAACCTATCAATTCACAATAAATAGTCGCACCTCTTGCTTTGGCATGCTCCAATTCTTCCAACACGATTATACCAGCGCCTTCACCTATTACGAATCCGTCGCGATCTTTATCGTAAGGCCGGCTTGCAGTTTTTGGGTCATCATTTCTTTCACTCAAAGCTTTCATGGCGTTAAATCCACCCACGCCGGCTTCAGTGATCACACTTTCAGCACCCCCGGTTAAAATAACATCTGCTAATCCCAAACGGAGAAGATTAAATGATTCCATCATTGCATTGGTGGAAGAAGCACAAGCACTCACAACTGCGAAATTCGGTCCACGGAAGCCATGCCGCATTGAAATTTGTCCCGCAGCAATATCTAAAATCATTTTCGGGATAAAGAATGGATTAAAACGGGGCGTTCCGTCTCCTTTTGCAAAATTGATCACTTCCTCCTGGAAAGTTGAAATTCCACCGATACCACTTGCGAAAACAACACCTACCCTGTCAGTATTGACATTATCTTTTGTGAGGCCGGCATCATTTACTGCCTGGTCACTTGTTACGAGGGCTATTTGGGTAAAACGATCAATTTTTCGAGCTTCTTTTTTTTCCAGAAAATCAGTGGGTTCAAACCCTTTTACCTCGCAGCCAAATTTCGTTTTGAATTTCGAAGCATCAAATAGAGTAATCATATCCGCACCGGAAACACCATTGATCAAACTGTTCCAGTATTCATCAATAGTATTGCCAATCGGTGTTATAGCTCCTAAACCTGTTACTACTACTCTTTTCAATTCCATATATGACCAGCTGTAATTTAAATAAAGTTAAGCAGCCGTAATGTATAAGTAAAACCGCCTTCCCCGGTACCAGCAGAAGGCGGATAAATTTATTCCATTCCCATCCCGATCAGATCGGGACAGTAATTACTTTGCGTTTTCGTCCAGGTAAGCAATTGCCTGGCCAACAGTTGTAATGGTTTCTGCCTGCTCATCAGGGATGGAGATGTTGAATTCCTTTTCGAATTCCATAATCAGTTCTACGGTGTCCAGTGAGTCGGCACCCAAATCATTTGTGAAAGAAGCTTCGTTGGTGACTTCTGCTTCATCAACACCTAATTTGTCTACAATGATTTTCTTTACTCTTGATGCAATGTCTGACATGATGAGATAGTTTAGTTAAATATGGCTGCAAAAATAGAATATTTGAATTAACTACCGCATTTGAGCCATTTTTTTCTTGACATGCAAAACCCACTGACTATTAACGATTAGCCCAAATGTTTTACCTGAAAATGTAATTGCCAACAGTTGATAGTATCAATATAAGTTGTAAATTGAAATCCTGCATTGACAATCAGCAAAACCAACTATGGCTCTGAAAATAATAGATTTTGGCACTCCTGAATACCAGCAAATGATAAAGATGCGCGAAGAAATTTTGCGCAAACCACTTGGGCTTACATTTTCCCCCGATGAAATTGAGAAAGAAAAAGATAATTTGTTAATCGCTGCCTTTGAAGATGAATCAATGCTAGGTTGTTGTATGATCGTTGAAATGGATCCAAAAAAAGCACGGCTAAGACAAATGGCTGTATTAAATAATCTGCAGGGAAAAGGAATTGGAAGGGCTTTAATACAATTTGCCGAAAACTTAGCAAGGGATCATGGATACAGGATCATGAGCATGCATGCAAGAAAACCTACGGTTCCGTTTTTTGAAAAAATGGGATATAAGGTAACCGGCCCTGAATTTATTGAGATCACTATTCCGCATTTTGAAATGGAGAAAGAGCTGTGAGTTAATGGACAACAGGCATCAGGCAAAATGCAAACACTGCTGCCTATAGCAAATTGTCTATTGATTATTTCTTCTTTATTTTTTCTTTCAACAATTGCCTTAACTCAAATACTTCATCTCTTGATCTGAATCCTGATTTGGGAACGAGAAAAAAAGTGCGGCTATCAAAATACAAATGAAAAAAATGTGGGCTTTCTAAAAAGGTACTTAGTTTTTGCCATGGCCAGTTTCGGGAGCCTCTTTCGTTTCCTAATGAAAAACCGTTGTCCTCAAAACTCATGTCAAAATGATCTTTAAAAGTAGTTGTACGCCGGTAAATAATTCCAGGCAATAAAAACCATACGCTGATCATCAGCATGAACCAAAGAATGGAACCAATAAAAAACGCCAGCGATGTCACTATTCTAAAATAAAATAAAGTGGCGGACAAAAGTGCGAACACATTTACCAGTATGATCATAAGCCGCAACTCCGGCCGTGTAATAAAATGATAACGTAAACCCTGGATCACTTTTGATTTCTCGTATGTAAAATGAATGGTCATTTGCTATTGGTTTCTCAATTCTTTTTCAGTTATACTCCATTCGCCCAGCAGCTCCCCTTTTATACCCAAATATTGAACCGTCATTTTTCTTTCTCCACGTTTACCACTGAAAGAAAATCTTCCATAATTCTGCTTTTGATCAAAGCCAATTACCCTGTATGGATTATTTTTTTCAGCTGCACTGAACGGATAGCCATGCGATGTAAGTGGGGAAACAGTAATATCAAACAATGGGTAATGACCGGGCCGATCTACTTTAATGATCTCACTATGATGACGGTCTCCTGTCAGAAATACAACGCCACTGATCTTGTACTCTTTTATAAAATTCATTATTTCGTCATATTCAGCAGGAAAATCCCACCATTTATCAAAAGGTGAAACCGGGTTCAGCACCTGACTACCCATCGCAACAATTTTAAATGTTGCAAGGCTGTGAAGTAAAGAATTCTTTAACCAATCCATTTGCTCTTTTCCCAACATTCTTTTTTCAGGATTTGGTTTTCGGTCGATCGAATCTTTTATCCTGTCTTCACTCCGCCACCAACGATCATCCGTCATAAAGACTTCCACATCGGCCCAACTGATCATTGAATAAATACCCTGGCCATTTTCGCCATACGATGGATTGCAGAAATAATTCATAAACACTCTGCGACTTGCATCTTTCAGAATATAATTTTTACCAATATCGTTTGGCCCATAATCATGATCATCCCAAATAGCATATTGCGGCATGGCTTTTAAAAAATTTTGCAATACTGGATGGGACCTGTCATGATGAGCCCGGTACCAAAGACCCCACTCACTGTTATAATCAACATCCCTTGTATACCATGCATCACCCAACCATAACATAAAGGCCGATTTTTCTTTAGCCATCGTTTCAAAAATGGAAGAATCTTTCCCATAAGGGGCGGCGGGTCTGTCCAACCGGACCATGTCAGTGAATACCCTGTCGTACGCCGGCTCGTTAAAGTATGCACAGCTGCCAGTAAGAAAAGAAAACTCAGGAACTGGTTTACGGTACTGCCAAAGATCTTTGGTTGTAAACTGACCTTTGGCACCAGTTAGCTTTCCATCAATCACAAATTGATATTCGTATGTTGTGTTGAATTCCAGTCCTCCAACTGCTATTTGTAATGGGTTAAAATCATTTCCCAGTTGTCCTTTATATAAAATCGTTTTTGTTTTTGTGTCGCCTTTCTTTTTATACTGAAGTGAAACTGATCTCACTTGCCGGGATACTTCGATCCAGATCTTTGCATCCCTGTATTCAATGGGCCCGAGCATTGGCCCGGAAACAACTTGCGATCTGGAACAAGTAATAATAGTGAGGAAGAAACATGCAAATAGTAAATGACGGCGCATTTCAAAAAAATTTGCAACAAGTTACTGGGAAAATAATATCTGGAAATAAAAAACCGCGGAATAAATCCACGGTTTTAGAATTAGTTCAGTGATACATCATTTATTCATCATCTGCTTAGCTTCAATGCTAAGTGTAGCATGTGGCACAGCTCTCAGTCTTGCCTTATCAATGAGCTTGCCTGTAACACGGCAAATCCCATAGGTTTTGTTTTCAATCCGCATCATCGCTTTTTCAAGGTGATCGATGAAAGTGATTTGGCGGCTTGCCATTTGGCTGAGTTGCTCTCTTTCCATACTTACACTGCCATCTTCCATGGTCATATAGCGGCCTTCATCCATATCGCCACTTTCATCTTTTCGAGTAATGAGACCTTGCAGATAATTCAATTCCTTTTTTGCAGCGTCGAGTTTTTTTGTAATAATTTCCCTGAACTCAACTAACTCTCCATCAGAATATCTATGGACGGGAGCACCAGGATCTTGGGCCTGGGAATCAAGCACAGATTTGGTAAACTCAGGTTCATATTTTTTTACTGATTTCGTGGTTGTTTTCGGTATCACAACTTTCCCGGGTTTAGGCGGTTCCTTTTTCACTATTTGTTTTATTTGGGGTTTTACGGAAACTAAAGATTTGTTTTCATGACCGGGTGCCTTTTTTTCAATTGGCTTCGTCGCCGGTTTTTCTATTGGTTTCTTTGCAGCAACTTTTGCCGCTGGCTTTTGAGGTGTTGTTTTTTTCACGGTTGTTTTAGCTGCCTTTTTAGGGCCTGCTTTTGCGGCGGGTTTTTTAGGTGCCGGCTTTTTTGTCGCTTTTTTCACTGGCTTGCTAGCTTTTTTTGATGCAGGCTTTTTTTTGGTAGCCATACGTTTAAGCTTTTTTTGAAACAATCACTTTTAATTGAATATCATTCACTTCAATTTCTATTCCACTATTATTATCGGCTAAAAATTCCAGTTTATCTGCCAGAATTTCGGCGCAAATATAGTCTTTAAACTGAGCTAACGAATTTTTTAATCCATTCTCTGCCA
>CBFGXP010000186.1:0-7835 GCA_965652775.1 uncultured bacterium | reverse complement strand
AATCTTAGTTAGCAACAGGCAACTCTACAAAAAAGGTAGTGCCTTCCCCATTCTTTGTTTCAAACCATATTCTTCCACCAGCTTGCTCTGCAATTCCTTTACACATTGCAAGTCCAAGACCTGTGCCTGAAGATTTAGTTGTAAAGTTGGGAATGAATATCTTCGATTGCATTTCCTGCGGAATACCTGCGCCATTATCCTTTATACTAATTTGTACAACTCCATCTACCTGCACTTCGTTTAATTCGATACTACATTTATCTTTTCCATCACAGGCCTCAATAGCATTTTGAATAAGGTTGGTGAAGAGCCTGTTCATTTGCGTTTTATCGGCTCTTATCATCACTTTTCCCGGCACGGTATTCAGTACCAGGTCACCATCATGGCTGGCTTTATAAAGATTATCAAGCGAACGGATCACTTCATTGATATCAAATGTTTCGATATTGGTATTGCCAATATTTGCAAACTGCGAAAAGTCAAACGCAATTTTTGAGAGGTGATCGATCTGTTCTACAAGTGTCTTGGCTACTTTTGCCGTTAAGTCTTTTACATTGTCAGAATTATTGTCTATTGATTTTTGAAGGAACTGAATGCTCAGCTTCATTGGAGTTAATGGATTTTTAATTTCGTGCGCCACTTGTCTTGCCATCTCACGCCAGGCGCCTTCCCTTTCACTTCTCGCAAGAGCTTCGGCACTCACTTCGAGTTTCTTTACCATTTTATTATACTCGGTCACAAGGCCGCCGATCTCATCATTTCTTTTCCATTCTACTTCTTCATTGGTCTTTCCCAAATTGACTTCTTTCATTTTTTCACTAATGAGAAGAAATGATCTTGTAACCCTGTTTGTGATAAATAAGGCAATAACACCCGCGATAAGGAAGATAAATGCATTCAGGTTAATGATCGTAACAAGGAAGTTTGATATCTCCTGTTTTAATTCACGCTGTGATAAAAAGTATGGGATATTGATATAGGCGTATGCGATCCCATCTTCACCACGCATGGGAGCATAGATACTCATATAACTTATGTTCCCAAGCTTCTCCTGCTGTACCCGCTGCACCTCATGCAGCCTGTTGATATGATAAAACCCAAGTGGATGCATTTTGTTGCTCAAAAACCCTTCTGTGTAAACAATACGCTGTGAAGTGACCTGCAATGTCCCGGCAGTGTCATATACATTCACATCCACATTATGAATATCGGCAACATCATTTACCAGGTTTACTATATCCTCGTTTGATACAGAATCATAAATCGCCAGCTGGTCATCCATTGCACGACGCTTTTCAAGCCTTTTTTCCATTTCCTTTATTGTTATTTCCATTGTCCTGCTTAGCCTGTCCCTGTTATTTTGCTGATACCGAAGAATGAAAAATGAGATAGTTGCAATACCAATGATCACAAAAGAAAGTATACTGATAAAAATGATCGTGCCATGAATTTGTGTGCGGATATTCCATTCCAGTATTCTGCGCAGCTCTTTTACATTTCCACCAATGCGAAGCAACAAAAGCAACAAATTAAAAAGAGCAACAAGAAAAAGAAAAATACAAAAGATATAAGAAAATAAAGTTATTGCTTCTAATGCATGGGCCTTTTCCCTTGCCACAACGATGATCTTATCAACTTTTGCTTTATACCATAATTCGGTAGAGTTCCCTACATTTCGTTTGGTTATTCTTTCCTCCGGGATATCAGTTTGGTTGAGAACAGTTGAAAAAGGATATTTGTTATTAGGCCCTGTGGAGAGCACACCCTTTAAGTAAACACCATAAGAATACACTTGTGATCTATTAGGGTCTGCGGGATCGGTTTGTTTAAAAAGGCGTGTGCCCAGTGCGCCGCTATTATAATGTTCCGGGTCAGCTAAAATAAATAAATACCCCATCACTTTACCAGCTGCATCGGTTATCGTCTGTTCATAAATAAAAGTGTACTTATCAAATGTAGTTTCGTAATAATAAAGCTGAGGTACATCTGTGGTTTTTGCCTGGACGCTTAATATAGCGCTCAAATCATTATATGACTCCGGCTCCTCATTAAACAAAGGGTTTTTTGCAGCGTCAAATACATACAAGCGGGAATCATAAGGTCTCAGATAAATATTTTTATGTAAAATACTATCCCGTAGAAATATCGCCGACGACTCATTCGTGAACCTGTAAAAATTAGGCGCCAGGAAATTGTTATCAAGAGATCCAAAAGAAATGCTAAGGTCCAGTTCATTATATGGATCTGTTTGCCTGTCGATACGGTAGGCCTGGTAACTCCTGTTTTGCCATTCCTTTTCACGGTTGGCATCAATAATAACAGCAGTGATGGAAACAGAAAAAATAAATATCCAGAATAATGCACCGGCCATTGTCTGCCTTCCATTATTTATACCAAACTTTTTAAGCCGTGATAGCCAGATATAAAAGATCAGCCATGCCAGTACAATAACATAAAAACTAAGAAGGGGATTTTTTATTTGCAATGTAAGAAATGTAAGTCCCGCAACTGCAATAATAAGATATACAAGGTAAAAATTGTTTTTAAATGAGATCGTTAATACGGGTACCATTATTCGTATAAAATAATAATACCCCACAGCAAGGATCGATAGAGAGATAAAACCGAACACCGTAAAAACAGTAAGGCTAAAAAAGTTAATGACATCAAATGAAATACTGGAATCAGCCGCAAGGCTCCTGATGATATAGGCAATAGTAAAAGTAAAAGCCACCAGCAATATGCTGGACATAATTCCTATCATAAATCCTTTCATACCCCCCGGGAGATTATAAAACCCGGTTTTGTCAAGCTTTTGCCAGGCAAACAAAACTATCCAGCAGAAAAATATTGAATTGATCAACAGATCGCCCAAGGACTTATTTACAAAGTTGGACGCATATACCGTTGGGTCAAACAATTCGAACTGTCGTAAATTCAATGGGAAGGAAGTGTAATAGGTAAGCAGCCGTAATATTATAAGCACGGCACACAAAAAAATAAATCCTTTCCAAAAGCCGTATTGCTTTACAAATTTTTCGGCAATAAAATGAATATAAAAGAGAAGTAAAAAAATAGATATTAATTTCAAAATTGTAGCCAGGTCCAACGAAGTCGCTGTCAGTTGTGCTTTTGGCGAAATATGAAATAATGTGTTACCGGAAATACTTTTTATAGGATACTCGGTTGGCAAGCCGGAGATCACAATTTTTGAAGTGGCACTTTCACTGTATTCAAATTGGTCCGGCAAAACTACAAAGTAGTCATACATTACAGGTATCATTGCAATAATAGCGAGGGAATCGTTATGGTCACTTCTTGCAATCGTTCTTTTACTGCAAATAAAATAACCGTTTGACCTCAGACTAAAATATGATGTATCTGTAAACCTGAAAATTTCATCTGGTGGATATGTTTTTTGATTGCTCCAGAATAATAAATCAATCCCGGTTATTGATTTTCTGAATATAAATAACCCCGTTGGATTTTCGATTATCTTCTTAAGCTCAGCCTCTGATTCCCTTTTATTCACCAATCTTTCTATGAATGTGGTATCAGCAGCAAGTTTGTTGTACTCTTCCTGGTTCTTATGAATATATGATTCCAGTTTTGTTGCCTCAAAGCTGGTTGACCGGTCGGGTGTGAATGTTTTTTCAAAAAGAAATGACAACAGGTATAACACCACCGCTGCCACCAACCATACATGTGGTTGAGGAAGTATATAATTTAATTTTTTCAACTGCTCAGGTCCGTTTTTTTATATTGTTCCAAATGGAATCCATTTCAAGGAGGGTCATATCTGCCAGGGTCTTTCCGCTCTTTGTAGCCTCTTCTTCCATTTGGGTGAAGCGCCGGGTAAACTTCTTATTAGTTACTTCCAGCGCATTTTCGGCATCAACTCGCAAAAACCGTGCATAATTGATCAAAGAAAATATTACGTCGCCGAATTCCTCTTCTACCTTCTTATGATAGTTGATTAACTCCTCACCAGTGGCTGATTGCCAATTCCCAATTGCTGCTTTTAACTCCCCTATCTCCTCCTCTACTTTTTCCCAAACCTGTTCTTTATTCTCCCACTCAAAACCGGTTTGTTTTGCTTTTTCCTGTAATCGCATTGCTTTAACGGTTGCGGGCAATGATTTCGGAACGCCGCTTAGAATTGATTTTTTGCCTTCTTTAAGCTTAAGCTTTTCCCAGTTCTTTTTTACGTCCTCTTCATCATTAACTTTTACATCACCGTAAATATGGGGATGACGGGCAATTAATTTTTCGCTGATGCCATTAATAACCTCGTCCAGGGTAAATTTATTTTGCTCCGCCCCGATCTTCGAATAAAAAACAATGTGCAATAAAAGGTCACCCAACTCTTCTTTAATTCCTTTCCAGTCTTCATCAGTGATCGCATCTGCTAATTCATAGGTTTCTTCGATCGTCATGTGACGGAGGGTTTGAACGGTTTGCTTTTTATCCCAGGGACATTTTTCCCGCAGATCATCCATTATAGAGACAAGCCTTAAAAATGAATCAGACAAATTTGACATACTGAAATTTTAAATCTGGTAAAATGAAAAAACTAAGAACACTATAAACAATAATATAATTGAAATGAGACAAAGAATATTAAAAATTATAAACTTTAAGATGGTTTTACCCCAGCCTTGCCGGTAAAAATTTTTTATTGCCTTTAATGCATAGAAAACACCTGCCAGGATCAGGATCGCTTCAATAACTCCTATTATTTTCCAATGGGTTTTATCGGCCAATTTATCCAGCCCGATATAACATAGGAGGAGCAAGAAGGTGAATACGTATAGATGAATGAGAAACACACCGTGATCCGCAAAATAGTACTGCTTCCGATGCCTTATATAAAGCAATTTCAGAAATAATGCATACAAAGGAAGTGAAACAAATAAAAGATAGGGGAACGAATGAAGAAATTTATTTATCAACTCAGTAGCGATCTTTTGTTGGTCACCCCCGTATTTTTCGTTCAGCTCAACAGATTTTCTTGTCATCATTTTTGTTAAGCCTGCATCTTTTTTATTTTTCGGCAGGGAATTCTGTATGGAATCATACTCTTTTACGGTTGCATAATTATTTGCATCGCTGCCCAGGCTGAAATTAATGCCGTCCTTTTCATAATCAAAATCCTTATCTGAGGCAAGATCGGTTTTATCTTCCTTTTTTAGGTCTTTCTCTCCCAAAAACTCCAGCCCTTTAAATATTTCCGCAGAATCTTCCTTTGTCTTAGCATTTTTCAATGCTTCTTCTTTTACTATTTTGAAACCATCTCGTAGCCTGGCATCTTCATTTTTAATCGAAACATCCTTTTCAGAAACATGAAACAACGAGAAAAATACAAGAAAAAAAACCGCGGAAGTAAAGACATACATTCTTACAGGGTGCAGGTATTTTTTTCTGCGCCCAAGCATATATTCCCTTGATAAAAAACCAGGTTTAAATAAAAGGTCTTTTAATGTAACGAAAAAGCTTCCGTCAAAATGGGTGATGTCATACAAAAAATGGGTGAACATATGCCAGAAAGTTTCTTTTGGCTCTGTGTTTTCCTGGCCACAAACCTGACAATACCGCCCCTGCACTATCGCGCCGCAATTCAAACAATCATTTTCTTTTCGAAGCGGAGTATGACTCACCTACAATTTTTCTTAAAAATAAACAAGAAACCCTTAACAGCATTTCTTTTTAGTTACAGACTGTTTAGATTAATTTTGAATTGAAATTCATCCAATGAAGAAACTACTATTCTTGTTCCCGATACTATTTTTTTACGAGGCGAATTCCCAGTATTATTATAAGGATCTTGTAGCAGCAGCTGACCTGGGCCGGCAAATGAAAACTTATCTTTCCAACAATATCCGTAAAGTAACAGCGACGGGCATCACGCCGGAAGGTAGTGCAAGCTCCGATTTCAGCGAGGTTTATGAAATAAGTGCAAATGGTACATCTCTGAAGATCACGACAAGGATCAACAAAACAATTTCTTCACTCCGTCATACTTTTAATGATCGTGGTTGGCTGGTCACCACAGTTGATTCGGCGGCAGGCGTTAAAAGTACAAGTACATATACGTATGATGCAAATGGAAAAATAATCTCTATCAGTAATTCAGCAACTGATGCAGATAGCAGCGCTGATTTTTCGCAAACAGAAACTCATCAATACATTTACAAAGATGGCAAGCTTGAAAAAATGTGGCGCATCATCAATAAAAAAGACAGCATGGAAGTAAAGTTTGTTGTTGATGAAAATGGGAACGTCCTGGAGGAAAGGAATTACCGGCGCGGCATTTTCACCGATCCTATCTATTATTATTATGATGATAAGCACCGTTTGACCGATATTGTTCGTTTCAATTATAAAGCAAACCGTTTATTACCCGACTATCTTTTTGAATATGATGATAGTGACAGGGTGATCCAGAAAATCACAACTACATCCGGTAAAAATCTTGGATATGTTACCTGGCGATATTTATTTGATGAAAGAGGATTAAAAACAAAAGAGGCATTGTTTAACAAAGAAAAGCAACTCCAGGGCCGAATCGATTATACTTATAATTAATTTGCACAAAAATATTTCACTCTACCCCCCGACCTTTCTCAACATTGAATAAGTTATTTCTCTATGGCTACTGCAGAGGAAAACTTGATATTAAAAAACTGGCGGCAGCAGGAAAAAAATTTTATCGATAACCTGTTTACCTGCCGCAAAAGGCCAACAAAGGCCTCGGTACATGAGCTGCGTGTCGCCGTAAAAAGGCTTCGAAGTTATCTGCGATTGAAAAAACAAATAACCGGCCAGGAATGGAAAGGATCGTTTTCCAACATACTTATCTTGTTCAAATCATTTGGGCAAGTAAGCGATCTTGATATGTCAATTACGCTTATAAAACAACAGGAAAGAAAAGAGCAATTATCATTTCAGAAATTCAGGGATCACCTGAGCGTGAACAGGGCGCTGAACCGAAAATGGGTAAAGCAGGATGCAATGAAATTTAATACCCGGGAACTGGATATATTGACTGACCAATTCAATTTAGATCTTACAGATAAGGAAATTTGCGAAAAAATTCTTCATTACTCAGTATTAAAAATAAAAAAGGTAAAAATTCTAAGTAAGCACTTTCAAAAAAATTCGCATAAAATAAGAAAGCAGCTTAAAGATGTTTACAGCTGGATAAAAATTTGCCCGAAAGATTTTATTGAACATTTTATACGGATCAGATCGCTTGATCAAATGTTGAAATATCTTGGAGGTTGGCAAGATCATTATGTTCTCAGAAAAAAGATAAACCAATTTTCAGCAGAAATATCCCAAAGTGAAGAGAAAACTTTATTGAAAACTATGGAAAATAAATTAGCTGATATTCAGGATGATTTTTTGGAAAAAGCTAAGCATAAATGGAAAATGGTCTTACAGCACTCAACATAAAAAAAGCAGCTAACTAGTGACACCGCTGTACCATTTACCAATTACCTTCTATCAACCAATTAAGATACTTGCGGTTTTTTGCTCTTTTCAATCTGAGCTCTTCTTGACGGGCAGCCAATTCGGTTTCAAAAGATTTATGTGCTTTCAGTATATATGGTCTGCAATTACGTGTTGCATTGACCATTCCCTCATTATGTCTTTCAAGCCTCTGTTGTATATTCTCACTATAGCCAATATAGTGGCGTTTGCATTTTTCAGAATAAAGAATATATACATCGAACATAAAAAAAGCGACTGCATCTTAATCAGTCGCCCAGTTTAATATGTGCCCCAGACGGGAGTTGAACCCGTACAGGCCTTACGGCCCACAGGATTTTAAG
>CBFGXP010000185.1:0-8033 GCA_965652775.1 uncultured bacterium | reverse complement strand
GCTGAAATCATCATTCCTCTTGCTCTTCCAAAAAATTATACATGGTCAGTTCCTGGTCATTTAAAAGATCAGCTGCATATCGGTTGCCGGGTAGAAGTTAATCTTGGAAAGAATAAAAAATATGCTGGTATTGTAAAAAGAATTCATGATGAAAAACCAGAATTTTTTGAAGCAAAAGATATTTTGAATGTGTTAGATGTGGAACCGGTAGTGTTCCAGGAGCAACTAAAATTATGGGAATGGATCGCTTCCTATTATATGTGCAGCGAAGGAGAAGTTATGGCTGCGGCCTTACCTGCACACTTTAAATTAAGCAGCGAAACGATAATAATCTTTAATGATGAGTATGGTGAAGATTTTTCGGCACTCGATCATGATGAATATTTGGTCGCAGAGGCATTGCTTATAAAAAAAGAACTAAAGCTCACGGAAGTTCAACAAGTGCTCGATTCCTCACATGTGTATCCTGTTATTAACCGGCTTATTCAAAAGAAAGTGTGTTTTGTGTGGGAAGCGCTGAAGCAAACATACACTCCAAAAAAAGAAGTTTATGTATTACTTAACCGTGAGTATGATAATGAAGACAAACTTTCTGAGCTGCTGAACAACTGGACAAGGGCACCAAAGCAAATGGAGCTTTTGCTTAGTTACCTTCATCTAATAAAGACAGAAGGGGAGGTAACCAAAACAAATCTTTTAAAAAAATCGAATGCTTCAGATGCGCAGTTGAAAGGACTGGAGGATAAAGGAATTCTAAGGCTGGAAAAAAGAGTGATCGATCGCCTCCAATATTTGCCAAAGGATATAAAGATCGATTTCGAATTGACGCCTTTGCAACAGGAAGTCCTTGAAAAAGTGCAACAAATATTTGCTGAGAAACAAGTTTGTCTTTTGCATGGTGTGACAAGCAGCGGTAAAACGCTTATTTATATTAAACTGATCGAGCAGGTGATAAGACAAGGGAAGCAAGTGTTGTATATGCTGCCCGAAATAGCCCTTACATCACAGATCATCCGCCGCTTACAAAAACATTTTGGCGGACATATCGGCATTTATCATTCTAAGTTTTCACAAAATGAAAGAGTAGAGATCTGGAACAAAGTAAAGAATGGTGAAATGAAAGTAGTGCTTGGTGCCAGGTCTTCTGTTTTTTTGCCTTTTCAAAACCTGGGCTTAATTATTTGTGATGAAGAACATGATACATCATATAAGCAGCACGATCCTGCGCCAAGGTATAACGGGAGAGATGCTGCCATTTATTTTTCTTCTCTATTTGACGCAAAGACTTTGTTAGGGAGTGCTACGCCCTCATTGGAAAGTTATCATAATGCTGTCAGTGGAAAATACGACCTGGCTGAATTGCTGCAACGATACGGCGATATTCACTTACCGCCGATAGAGATCATAGACACCAAAAAAGTCGTGCAGAAAGAAAAAGGAAAGGTGATGCTCTCTCCGCCTTTAATTGATGCTGTGAATGAAGTGCTCGCAAGACAAAAACAGGTTATACTTTTTCAGAACCGCCGCGGTTACACACCATACCAGGTTTGTAATGTCTGTGGCTGGATACCGCAATGTAAATATTGTGATGTGTCACTGACCTATCACAAATTTTCTAATAAACTACTTTGTCATTATTGCGGTACTACATATGCGCCTTTGGTTACCTGCGCAGCTTGCGGTAATCACAATTTTATACAAAGAAATTTCGGGACAGAAAAAATAGAAGAGTTATTGCTGGAACAATTCCCCAATGGAAAAATTGCAAGAATGGATATAGATACAGTGCGTGGTAAGAATGCACATGATGTATTGATCCAGCAATTTGAACAAAGGCGTATTGATATTCTGGTGGGAACTCAAATGGTTGTAAAAGGGTTGGATTTTGATAATGTAGATCTTGTTGGCATACTCGATGCCGATGGCTTATTAAGCTTTGCTGATTTTAGAGTAAATGAAAGGGCTTTTCAATTAATGGAGCAGGTGAGTGGGAGAGCAGGGCGAAAAGAAGCTACGGGTAAAGTGCTTATCCAAACTATGCAACCAACTCACCCCGTATTACAATTGGTAAAGGAACATGACTATAAGAAAATGTATAACGAGGAAATTGAAAAACGAAAACAATTTTTTTATCCGCCTTTTTCACGCATGATACATTTTACATTCCGGCATAAGATGAAAGATATAGTAGAAAGGGCTGCCCAAAATTTTGCAGACAAGCTTAAGGGAAAATATGAAAATTATATGGTAGGCCCTGCGGAGCCAGTCATCAACCGGATTCGCAACCTTTACCTGATGGAAATGCTGATCAAACTCCCCCGTGATGCCAAATTAATTGCCCGTTGTAAAAATGATGTGCTGGAAGAAATAGGCGTTTTACATAACAATAAAAGTTTTAGAAGTGTAGGGGTGATCCCGGATGTGGACAGGAGCTGACTTTGCGGATAAAGAATGTATTTATATATTGACTGTTTTTTTAAAGATTAACTTAATTAATAGTAAACAGTGAGCAAAAAGAAAATAAAAGCCCAACCAGTTTCTGTAAAATCAGCTGACAGGATTACTGTTCCTAAGATCACTGTTCCTGCTACATCAGCCAGGCTAAAAAAACGGCTCGGCCTGCTCATTGCGATATTCTCATTTTTGTTGTATGTACAAAGCGTATCATTTGAATATGCATATGATGATATTACGGTTATCCAGGGAAACCGATTAGTAAAGGAAGGTTTAAGTGCTATACCTGACCTGATGAGTTCTGACTACTGGTATGGTTTTTCCGGTAATAAAGAAGGGGCTATTTATCGTCCTGTCTCCCTGATCATGTTTACAATTGAATGGGCACTATTCCCTGATAACCCGATGCCCAGCCATCTCATCAATGTTTTATTATTTGCACTTACCTGCGTGTTATTGTTTGTTCTATTATGCCGTTTATTCAAAGACAATTTGCTGATCCCGTTTATCTGTACCATGCTATACGCGGCACACCCCATACACACCGAAGTGGTGAATAATATTAAAAGCCGTGACGAAATCTTATGCTTACTGTTTTCTATCCTTGCCATAATTTTTTATTTAAAGTATTACACTATAAAGAATATTACATCAATGGTTTTAGGAGCATTGTTTTTTTTCCTGGCAATGCTTTCAAAAGAGACTGCGATCTCTTTCCTGGTTATAATCCCATTGACATTATTTGTATTCAGAGAAACAAATACCCGGCGGCTTGTATATTCAGGACTGGGGCTTGCTATAATTACGTTGATCTACCTGGGTCTGCGGCAAATGATAAGTAACGATAAACCGCTTTCGGAGGGAATAGGATTAATGGATAATTTTCTTATTTACGCCGGCAGCTATTCCCAAATTTTAGCGTCGGCAATTTATGTCCTGCTTAAGTATGTAATGCTTTTGATATTCCCCCATCCTTTATCAAGTGACTATTCATATGCACAAATTCCCATAAAGACCTTCAGTGATCCACTCGTAATTTTTGCTGTACTTTTTTTTACTGCAGCAACAATTTTTTCAATTATAATGATCAGGAAAAAGAATATTTATGCATATGGGATCTTATTTTTTCTGATCACCATCTTTCCCGTCTCAAATATTCCTTTTCTTTTTGGTGCTTCAATGGCTGAACGATTTTTATATATGCCTTCCCTTGGCTTTTGTATCGTGGTTACGTTATTGCTTGCGAAAGTTTTTAAAGCCGAAAAGGCTGAGACAATTAATTCACTTAGTGGCTTTTTCAAAAAATATCGATCGTTATTGCTCATCACTGCAGCGTTTGTAGTTGTCTATTCCTTTAAAACTTTTCTTCGTAGCAGGGATTGGAAGAATAATTTGACATTATTCAGCGCAGCGGTAAAAGCATCACCGAATAGTGCCCGTGCACATTATGGACATGGGTCGGCATTATTTGCCAGTGGACTTGCCAATGAGGGTACTCCTGCTGAAATTGCAGAGAAATTTGAACTGGCAAAAAGAGAATATGAAGCGGCAATTGCCATTTTTCCTGAGTATTCGAATAGCTATCTTGGAATAGGTTTTTATTATAAAAACAAAAGTGATTTTAAAAATTCGGTAGCCTATTTCGAAAAGGCCAGGTCATATACGCTAAACCCCCAGGCAGTTCTTTATAAAGAGCTTGGCTATGCATATTTAAAAAATGGACAGTTTGAAAAATCGATTGCTGCCCTTGATTCTTTTCTTTTATTGGATAAACCGGCTTCAAATATTTTAAATTTCAAAGGATCTGCTTTGTTCGGTTTAGGCAGATACAACGACGCATTATCTGCGTATAAAGAAGCATTAGCATTAAGCCCCGATGATGTAGAGATATTAAAAAATGCTGGCAGGTGTCACATTAATTTAAAAGAATTTGATAAGGCTTTAGCCTATTTTAGAAGAAGTCTTGAATTACAACCACAGAACCCTGAGAACTACCAATTTTTAGGAATGACGTACCAATTAATGGGCGACGTGGAAAAAGCAAATTCATATTTAAGTCAATACGAGAAGATGAGGGCAGCACAGAAGTAACATCATTTCTCTGCAAGTTTTCTTAGATCCCGCCAGCGATACCCGCCATCAAACGTACCTTTATCAGAATACAATCTTTCCCCACCCATTGCTTCATGAAATGAACAGGATGGATTTTGCGGTACGCCAAATAACACCATATTATTTACTCCAATACTTAAAAATCTTCGTGCAACGTGCCCGATCAGCTTTGTACCTAAGCCGATCCGTTGATAATCGTTAAGCAGGTAAATTTTATTTAAATCACCTTGTTTTTCAGCAGAATCTTTATTCTTATTAATTATTCCTTTAGCAAATCCTATCAATTCATTGTTTTTGTTTACAACTACAATACAAAACCAGGTCCCGTCATTTTCCTCCGTAAAAGCTTTTTGCCATTGGTATTGTCGAAGCTGAATATTTGGATTTTTGGCGTTATAGGTTTGCGCCCATGTTATGGCGTGAAGCTTGCCAAGTTCAGCAACATCATTCTGTGTAGCGTCCCTGAATACAAAAGATTCAATTGTCTCGCCGCGATCATGAAGCTTTCTGATGTTCGTTTGCCTGGATGGTCTTTTAAAGCCATTTACAAACCGGAGAATGTTATTAATGAAGTTCTTCATTTAAAGAGTTATGTAAATTTCTTATCTCATTATTCTCATGGACAAAATAACCTTCTGCATTTTTCTTTGATAAGGCGATCATAACCCTGGCAACGTCCTTTGCAGGTATCGCTTTGTACTTAACCGGGATTAAAAATGACAGTGTAGTCATCAAGGCTTTACCTATGTTTTCACCAAACCGGAATTCTTTTCTGGCTCCAAGCAGCAGTGAAGGCCTCATGATATGAATTGTTTTTGGTCCAACTTGTCTTACTGCTTCCTCTGTTTCTCCTTTTAGACGTTGATAAAAATTGGTGCTTTTAGAATTAGCTCCGGCTGACGAAACAAGAATAAATTTTTCACAACCGGTCATCGTACAAAATCTCGCAAGTTTTACCGGGATATCAAAATCAATTTTCCGGTAAGCGTCTTTGTCGCCTTTTACTTTCTTTTGGGTAGTGCCGATCGCACAAAACAATGCCCCGCTGTTGCTCAAAGCTACAAGTAATGAATCGCTGTCATTGAAATCAATGATCTTCTTTTCCAGTTTTTGATGTGTAATATCTATTGGACGCCGAATAAGAATCCTTACTGTATTGAAATAAGCATCATTCAGCAATTCTTGTAGCAAATAGCCACCAATTAATCCTGTTGCGCCAACAAGTGTTGCGGTCATGTCGGTTTATTTATATTCATACACGACATATCCCCAGGGCTCTATTTTCCATTCTTTGTCAGTTAAAGCTTCATTTGTTCCCATAAAAACATTGTAAGGACTGCCATGCACTCCCTTGTCAGTTATTTTTAATTTCTGTTCAGTCTTTGAAAGATTAAGGATCACAAAAACCTTTTTACCATCTTTTTCACGGGTAAAGGCATAAACCGCTTTTGGATCGCCAACATTTATTTTTTTAAATGACGCGTCAGCAGCAAGCGCCGCATTGTTCTTCCGTAACGCTAATAATTTCTTATAAAAATCTGTTCTGCCATTTTTTTTGAAAATGATCGTGTCCTTTTCAAAAAAAGAAAGGGCTCTCAGCACAGGTTCTTCCTGGCCACTATAGATAAGAGGTACGCTGCGATAAATTGTTTGGGATAAAACTGCAAAGGGTGCATGAATCGCTCCCGGCATAGTCTCATAATCTGCCTTATTCCAACTGTTCTCGTCGTGATTGCTTGTAAAATACATTTGCATCGCATTTTTAGGATAAGTACTGTCAAGCTTCTTCAGTACCGAATCAATGGATAAAGCATTCTTTTTACTCTTTGCAATGGACACAGTGGTATGAAACAACTCCCATCCATAATCCATATCAAATCCCGCATCAAATATCCAACTGCCTTGTCCTTCTGCAAGCATAAATACCTTTTTAACTTTATTCAATTCTGTGATCGTATGTTTCCAGAATTCAGATTGATATTTTTCTGTATGATCGCAACGAAAACCATCAATATTTGTTTCAGCCACCCAAAATTTCATCGATGCTGTCATACTGTCCAGCATTTCTTTATTGTTGAAATCAAGAACCCTGATATCTGTCCAGTCAAATTTCCATGTTGGCTTACCAGTACTATCTTTCATATAAAAATGCGAATGTGTTTTTAACCAGGGATGATCGGCGCCTGTGTGATTGGGTACCCAGTCTATTATAACTTTAAATCCTTTTGCATGTGCAGTATCCACAAGGTTTTTCCAATCCTGCATGGTTCCAAACTCGGGATTCACTTCCCTGTAATTTGCCACTGCATAATAACTACCCAGCGTACCTTTTCTCTCCGTTTTGCTGATCGGATGAACAGGCATAAACCAAAGCGTCTGAACACCCAGGTCCTTCAACCTGTCAAGGTGTTTTGCAAAAGCATTAAATGTACCTTCCACCGTATATTGACGAACATTCACTTCATAAATATTTCCCTGCTTTATCCATTGCGAATCGGCAACAGGCTTTGCATCTGCAATTACTGTTGAGTGGCTATCTTTCTCTTTGCAAGAAAAAATTAATAAAGGCAGTGATAAAACTAAGAACAGCTTTTTCATACTATTTTTTTTATTAGATATTGATGTGTCAACAATGCTCAGGAAAATTAGGCCTTTCATTTGTAAAGAAAAAATGCAGAAGTTTGCAATATGCAGATACATGAAAATTTTTCTCTCAGGTCTTTTAACACTTTTGCTGTTGACGCAAAGGCCAGGTTTTTTAATGAATTTTCATCTACGGATGAATTGGAAGAATATTTAATGTTTTATACTGAGTATCCCATCTTCATTCTGGGCGGTGGAAGTAATATTTTATTTACTACTGATTATGATGGAGTTGTTTTGAAGAATAATATAAAAGGAATAGATCTTCAGCATGAAGATGCGGATTATGTTTATGTGAAAGTTGGGGCAGGGGAGAATTGGCATCAGTTTGTTTTGCATTGCCTTAAGCACAATTGGGCAGGAGTGGAAAATCTTTCCTTGATACCGGGCAATGTGGGTGCATCGCCCATACAAAATATCGGCGCTTATGGGGTTGAATTGGTTGATGTGTTCTGGAGTCTTGAAGCATTACATATCAAGGAAAGAAGAATACACACTTTTACACCTGCGGATTGTGAGTTTGGTTATCGCGACAGCATCTTTAAAAACAGGTATAAAGATGATTTTGCAATTTTATCTGTTACGTTTCAATTAAAAAAGCGGCCCGTGTTTCATACCAGCTATGGCGCTATTACTGAAGAATTAGAAAAGATGGGTGTAAAAGAATTAAATATAAACGCGATTTCCCAGGCTGTTATAAATATCCGCTCATCCAAACTTCCCGATCCTAAAACAATTCCAAATGCAGGCAGCTTTTTTAAAAACCCTGAAGTACCAACTGAAAAGTATGAGTTACTGAGATCGGAATTTCCGGAGATTGTGGC
>CBFGXP010000184.1:0-8068 GCA_965652775.1 uncultured bacterium | reverse complement strand
TCGTTATACAAAACGTAGGTATTTTCCTGGACGGGATTAAATGTAAATGTCTTAACGCTTAACATGGATGGTTTTCCGTACTTTAGAACCTGCAATTTCGTGAAATGTGAGTGCCGGTAACGAAATAGTTTTTGATAACGGCTGGCATTTACTATCTCATGAAAAAAGTTGATTAGTCCCGATAATTATCGGGATACAGAAGTTAAACGGAGCGTCGCAACGGAAGTCTCATCAAGGCTCAATTGCCGGGCGCAACAAAAAAAGAATTGAGGAGATTGCTTCGGCGTCGCCTCACAACAAAAACTATAAGTCTATTGCAGCAACTATACCTGACTTAAATCCGATTTTTTATTAATAGACGAAACAGGACAGATCTTATGAAGAAAGAACTCAGACTTATCCTATTTACAGTGGTTTTCTTCTCTTTGAAAACTAATGCGCAGGTGAACACGGTGGAATTTGGAAAGAACCGAATACAATACCAGAAGTTCAACTGGAAATTTTACCAGACAGAAAATTTTAATACTTATTTCAGCCAGGATGGACTGGCATTGGGTAAATATGTAGCACAGGTGGCGGAACAGGAATTATCTGGCATTGAAGAATTTGTGGAGTATGGCTTGCAGCGCCGTGCTAACCTCGTCGTGTATAACAACTTTGATGAATTTCGGCAAAGCAATATCGGTATCGGTATCGACTGGCAGAATACAGGCGGAGTAACCAAGCTAGTTAACAATAAAGTTGTTTTATTCTTTGATGGCAATCATGAGAACCTCAAACGACAGATTAGGCAAGGAATTGCAAAAGTCCTTGTTGATAACGTTTTATTTGGCGACGACCTTGGAGAATTTGCCGCTAACCAGGCGCTGCTTGATCTGCCTGAGTGGCTGACTGACGGCTACATATCTTATGCCGGCGAAAACTGGAGCGCAACACTTGACGATGATCTGAAATCCGCATTGCTGAGCGGTCGTTATAATAATTTTTACCAGTTTGCTCATGAAAAACCATTACTCGCTGGCCATTCTTTCTGGCGTTGGGTGGGTGATAAATATGGTAAGAACAAAACGACTTATATGCTTTACCTGGCCCGCATTTATCGTAACATGAACGCGGCGTGCAACCGGGTAACCGGCAAGAAAAAATTCAAAACACTGTTGAGTGATTTCATGGCTGAAGAAAGTCAGAAATACCTGAAAGATATCCGTGGAAGAAGAGTGGCGCCGCGGGGTCAATTGGCAGTAACAGAATTGATAAAGAAAAAAGATTTCATTCGCTTTAATGCTAACCCTGTTCCAAGGAATATGAGCTATGCTGTAGTTGAATTCAAGCAGGGAAAATATTATGTGGTGCTGAATGAAAATTTTATTTACCGCAGAGTGCTGTTAAAATTTGGCGCAAGATCGAGGGAGGATGAAAAAAATCCCAATTACCCGATAATGGCATGGGATGGGAAAGGTTCAAGACTCGCGGTTTTATACTGGGATGCCGGAAAAATAAAATTGTTTGTATACGATGTGGTGAACCGTGCCAAAATTTCAAAAACAGATCTTACGCAGTTTAGCCAGGTAGAGGATATGAAATATATGCTCGATGCCAATACACTTTTGTTCAGCGCAGTGAAAAGTGGCCAGACAGATATTTTTGTTTACAAAATTGATAAGGGCACCATAGAGCAAATAACGAATGATGTTTATGATGATCTTGATGCATCGTTTGTCGCCTTTCCAAATAAAACAGGAATTATTTACTCCAGCAACCGGCCTTCTGCAACGGCAGGAAGTACAGATGATTCAATACCGCATAACCGTTTTAATATTTTTCTTGTTGACAACTGGAACCAATCTGAATTCAAGCAAATTTCCCAACTCACGGATATGAAGCAGGGAGATGCACGTCTTCCCTCACAATACAATACTTCACATTTCACATTTGTAAGCAATGAAAATGGAATCGCAAACCGCTATGCGGGTTTTTTCAGAACGGAAAGAGCCGGCCTGGATACGCTGGTTTACATTGGCGGTGATGTATTGCGCAATCCAACATTAGCAGATGTAGATTCCTTGTTAAAAGAATGGGACAAGCCGGATATTGATTCGGTAGGTTTTGTTTCGGTAACCAATGATTCTACTTATGTATTTCCGCTTACTAATTATCAAAGCAGTTTATTGGAAACAAGAACGGCCGGTGATCAGCAGCAGGTGAGCGAGGTGGTAAGACAAGGAGATTATAAATTCCTTTACCGTCTTAAAGTGGATGAAAATGCTTTGCGGCGACGCAATACATCCGCACGACCTACAGAATACATGAAGAAGGTAATGGAAGAAGAAAAATTTGAAAAAGGTCAGTCGGACATCATTGATCCCGGTGCAACAGATTCAACCGGCAAAAAACAAACTGACTTCTTCCAGAATGAGTTCCAGGAAGAGAATAAAGATTCGTCGCAACTTGGAAATATTGTTGAATCAGTTGAGATACCAGGTAAAGAACCGGTGTTAAGCAAGGCAAAATTATTTGAGTACCGTCCGCCAAAATTCTTTAATGATTATGTGGTGGCAGGTTTTAATAATAATGTGCTCGTCACCCGTTATCAACCCTATGCTGGTGGTGCGGGTCCGATTACCTTAGGAAATGGCAATGCGTTCAATGGTATGATAAGGGTGGGAACATCTGACTTGTTCGAAGATTGGAAATTTTCCGGCGGCTTTCGGTTAAGCACCGACCTGAAGGATAATGAATATATAATGAGTGTCCAATACCTGAAAAAAAGGGTTGATTATGGCGTTACCTATTACAGGAGTGCCTCTAAAGTTCTTGTTGGTGATGGAACCGGGAATTTTTTTACAAGCAAATTGTTTTCAAATCTCTACCAGGGTAGTGTTTCTTATCCCTTTGACCGCGTAAGAAGCATTCGTTTGAATGGGGGATTCCGTTCAGACAAGATCGTGATTCTTGCAGATGATTTGAATCTTCCGCCTACAACATTGCAGATAGAGGATATCAAAAAACATTATGCCATTGCACATGTGGAATATGTATATGATGATGCGATCAATCGTGCATTGAATATCTGGAACGGCCTGCGCTATAAATTTTATTTTGATTGGAATACCAAGATCAATAAAACTGATGGATCCACTGCTGATAATCCATATATCCTTAATGTAGGGGGTGATGGAAGATATTACCTACCGATATATCGTAATTGTATTTGGGCGGTACGTGGTGCATTTGACATGTCATGGGGTACTCAAAAAATCATTTACTATGCCGGCGGTGTTGACAACGACCTGTTTCCAAAATTCAATGATGCTAACCAGCCTGACCCCGATGGAGATTATGCGTTTCAATCTCTTGCGGTCAACCTGCGGGGCTTCAATCAAAATGTTGCTAATGGAAATAATGCCGTCGTTATCAATAGTGAAGTTCGCTTGCCGGTATTCAGTACCTTATTTAATAAGCCGATCAATAATGCATTCTTAAGAAACTTCCAGTTGGTACAATTCTTTGATCTCGGTACAGCATGGAATGGAGCTTATGATAAAATCGAAAGGCCTTTTGTTTTATATAATGAGCCCGGCAATCCAGTCGTCGTAAAAATAAAGGCTGGTGGTATTGGTCCGTTGGCGGGAGGTTATGGTTTTGGTGTTCGCAGCACATTACTTGGTTATTTCCTTCGCCTTGATACGGCATGGGAAATGAATGGCTTTTTTAAAGGCAAACCACTCTGGTATTTTGCAATGGGACTGGATTTTTAATCATGGATTTAAAGATTTAGAAGATTACACGGATATTCTTTGGAACCTCTCTTTTATGGGAGGTTTTTTATTTATATACCAAACAATGGAATAGCTATTTAGCTTTTGTTGCAAAGTTTACCCAGAGCGAAGCGAAGGGCACACTTGTACTACCTCAATTCTATTCAGCTAAAAAGAGAGCCCCACAAAGGTGAGGCTCTCCGAACTAAACCAACTCCAACAAAAGGTTTATGGTCTTGTATTTTTTTTCTCATACTCAATAATTCCCTTTTACATATTACCACTGCATCGAAGCTGATGAATATAGCCAGCTTTGATGATTTCATGATGCTGTCCACAAACCTAGTTACCAGTCCTATCGTAGTTATCAAATATCCATTTAGCGGCAGGTATCGAGGGACCCGTTTCCATATCTTAAAATTGATTTGATGTATGTTTAATGAAATTTTTTATTGAGTAATAAAGAACATAGAAAAAACTTCCAAACAAAAGTGTAACTGACCATGTGCCGATATGATCAAATGGGTTAAATACTCTTTCTAAAATATCCGTAGCTATTTCACCGGGGTTCGTGATAATATCCCAACTGTTCCAGCGTAAGAATCGCCCTAAATAAATACCAAATGCACAAAGAAAAAATGAACCTAATATGATCAGGCCTGAGATCCGGTTTCCAAAACGACCAGCTAAAAATTTTTCTGCGGTTAAAAGTGAGAGAAGTCCAAGTAGCAAACCATTTAATGCAGCACTGAATAAAAGGAGAATATCATACCAGTAAGGTATCGGTGGTCTTTGTTTTAAATGCAAAAAATCAGTAATGATATATGGTGCATTTGGCAAAAACAAAAGCCAAACGCCGGTTAGAAAAAGTATTTGCCAACGGTTCTTTGCCGGGATAAGTTTTTGACTTACGGCATAAGGTACCCAGGCAAGAAAAAGATTCCAGGCAAGAAACAGGTAAACCGGTTCACCGGTTAATATAACCCTTACCACCAGTAATAATAATGTAAAGCTAATAGGAATGAGTATGCGTTTACTGAACATCATTTTACGATATTTAAAAACTCAACCAGGGCAGGGATAAAAATGATTAGCCCAATAATGAGACTCATAATTGAAGCAACCAGCACAGCACCGGCGGCAACATCTTTAATGATCTTAATGCCAGGGTGAAAATCAGTCGTGATAAGATCACAGTATCTTTCGATGGCGGAATTGATCATCTCAAGTGAAATGACCAGCCCGATACAAAACAATACGAGCAACCATTGGAATGCAGAAAGCGAAACGGTGAAACCAAGTGTAATTGCAAGAACTCCAATTACCGTTTGAATTTTCCCATTCCTGTCCCGGGAAAAAAATTGCTTTATTCCCTGCATTGCAAATAATACTGATCTTAAAAAGGTTCTCATTCTAAAAATGATTTTATTTAATTAAAAGCTTCTTCTATCTCCGAGTTCAATGCGGCACCAGTGAGCCAATTGTTTTTAAAATTGATTGCTTTCATGAGCTTGTATTTTATAATTAAGCAATAAGCAATTCAAAAGCATTTTTCTTCTCCAATTCTTCTTTCTCTTCCATCTCCAGTTTTTTAATATTTTTCAGGCAAATGATCAGTGGAACAAGGCCGATCAGTCCAAAAGAACAATCAATTAATCTCCACCAAAAAGGCATTCCACGGAAATGGCCAGCTATTAAGGCAAAAGGGATAATCAGGATGCATGCAATGATCCCAAATTCAATTACCCATTTATTCTTTACCGGGTTTTTAAAGGGCCCTATAAATAGTATGGCAAGAACAAAATGCGCAAAAGCAAGCCAGTCGTATCCATAAAAAAGAAATGGATGATCCTTAGCGGTATGTTGTATTCCTATTAATACTTCTTCCAGCCATCCTTTAATGGTCCCTTCAAAGGGGAAACGATTTACAATATAAGTAAGCTCCTGTTCCACCGGGATCGCGGTAAGTCCACTAATAAAAAGTGCCGCTATAAAAACTTTGAGCCAGTTCCGGATGATTTGTTTTTCTTTATTCATAAAAAGTGCTTTGTATTTCAAAGTGATTATGCAAAAAAAATTATTTAACTCCTTTGATCATATTTTCAAGTGCTGCTATATGATCTGTAAATGCCTTTTCACCCGCCTTTGTCACAGAATAAGTTGTATTAGTCTTTTTACCCACAAATCCTTTTTTTACTTTTAAAAAACCATTCTCTTCCAGGTTCAGCAAATGAGTAGCAAGATTTCCATCGGTTACTTCAAGCATTTGTTTCAAATCATTAAAATTAATTTCCTCATTCACCATCAGCACACTCATAATGCCAAGGCGGATACGGTTGTCAAAAATTTTATTTAAACCAATTATTGGATTTTTCAATTCTAAAATTTTATCGTTAAACCTTTAAGCATTTTTTTCATACTTCCACCACATTACAAACCCATAAATGATGTGCAGCAAGCCAAATCCCGCTGTCCAAAAATACAGTCCATAACCTATAAACTGTGTATTGATCAACCCTAATAAAATTTGCAGCAAGCCCAGATATTTAACGTCAGTAAGTGTATACTTGCTGGCATTTACCAAAGCCAGGCCATAAAAGATGAGGCAAGCCGGTGCTATAAATTTCCATTCATTATACTGGTACATGGCAAGAATAAACAAACCACCGGCTACAAGTGGGATCAACAGGTTAATGGTAAGTCTTTTTGCAGTCAGATCCCAAACCGGGAGTTTGTTGTGCCTCGCCTTTCGCCATGTAAAATAAAAGGCAGATAGCAATGCGGCGCTTAAAACAGCCAGTGCTATAATTAACAGCCGTAATTTCAATTGTTGAAAATCATCACCAGCAACATCGCCGCTGTCATCATAACTTTTATAATAAGGCTCAAATTCCTTTCTTGCAAACCAGGCACCCACCAATGCACAGATCCCGGCGGCGATCCCGCTTAAGCCGCTTAATGAAATGAAACGGGATGATCGTTCCATCATACGTTTTATGTCCTGGAGAGTATCAAGAGTTTGCTGGTTTTGTTCATTCATAAAAAAGCACTTTGAAGTGCAAAGTAAGTGTCTATACTTCATAATTCCAAATCTTTTGGCCGTTACGTGACCTAACTGTCACAAAATAACCTGCTTCAGGTGGCCGTTGCTTAAATTTGTGAACTGATGATGAAAATTCGGAGTCTGTACATTTTCTTGATCATTTTTTTCCTGCCGGGCATGTTTGCCCTTTCCCAGCGTAAGATCCTTGTCGGAGTTGTAAAAGATGCCCATAGCGACGAACCCATTCCATTCGCTTCCTTACAATTCTTAAACACCACTGTTGGCAAATTAACGGATTCGTCAGGCCAATTCGAATTCAATCTATCACAATGGCCCTCGGATACCTTAGAGATCACCTGCGTTGGATATCAAGCCCATAGATTATTTATTCCACCAACGCTGGATTCTACTTCAATTAATATTATACTGGAAAGAGGGACTTTTAATGAAGGTGCAAGCGTAAGAACCAAAGTAAACAAGGGCCTATTTCTTTGGCGAAAAATTGTCCAGAACAAATCACGAAATGATAAATTCCAATTCCAAAATTTTTCTTACGAAGTATATAATAAGCTTGAAGTGGACATAAAGAATCTCGATTTTCAGAAGGTCTCTAAATTCAAACCTTTAAAGGCAGTTACTGACATCATTAACAGCAACATTGATACTACTGAAGGCCCGCCCTATTTACCCACTTATCTTACCGAAACACTCTCTGATTATTATTACCAGCCAAAACCGCTAAGAAGAAGAGAAGTAATAAAAGCTGTAAATACTAATGGGGTGGAAAATGAAAGTATAATACCCTTTCTCGGAAACATGGATCAGAATGTAAGTGTGTATGGCAATTTTATTCCTGTGATGAATAAGCAATTTGTAAGTCCCGCCAGCGATAATGGTGATGCATATTATAATTACCGGGTTGTTGATACACACGTGATAAATCAAAACCGCTACTATCATCTGGTATTTACTCCAAAGCGAAGAGGGGAAAATACTTTTGAAGGTGATTGCTGGGTACATGCGGGCACATACGCTATCCAAAAGATGAACCTGCGTCTTGGAAAAGATGCCAACGTAAATTATTTAGAAACTCTAAGTCTTATACAGGAGTATCGGTTGCTGGATGATTCTACTACGTGGTTTTTGGCAAAAGATAAATTTGTTGCCGACCTGACTCCTATGGGCAAACAGAGGCTGGGGTTTATTGGTCGCAAAACCACGACATATAAAAATATAATGATAAATGATTCATCAGTTGTAAACGAAT
>CBFGXP010000183.1:0-8082 GCA_965652775.1 uncultured bacterium | reverse complement strand
TCAAAGATAGGTACTTGTTAATGCCAAGTACAGTGTTTTAAAATAAACGGCCATATTTATTGATAAGTGGCCGGTTCCCATGACATCAAATATGACGCTGGCCCTAAAACATGGTTACAATAGTTTCTTATTTCATGATTAGTGGTATTTAGGTTATATAAAGGGTTTAGTGATCTATTACATGAAGCTACTGCCCCGCCATCTTTTTGACAATGGCTTACCGGCAAGTCATCCGAATATACCGGTAGAAGGCGGTTATTTCAGATCAGGAGAGAGTTTCGGTTTCACCGTTCGCCTGTTTTATATTGCAGGAAATTTGAATGATGATTATTGACTACAGGTCGGATACAGTTACAAAGCCAACTCCCGGGATGCTGGAAGCGATGATGAAAGCAAGGATTGGTGACGATGTTTTTGGTGAAGACCCTTCGATAAATGAGCTTGAACAGATGGCTGCTGAAATGTTTGGAATGGAATCTGGCCTCTTCTGCCCTTCCGGTACCATGACAAACCAAATTGCAATTAAGTGCCACACAAACCCCGGTGATGAGGTAATATGTGATGAAAGTGCCCATGTTTATCAGTATGAAGGCGGGGGCATTGCCTTTAATTCTGCTGCTTCTGTAAAACTTTTAACTGGTGACAGGGGAAGAGTCAACGCTGCGCAGGTCAGAGCTGCGATTAATCCTGATGATAATCATAAAGCAAATACCAGCCTGGTATGCCTGGAAAATACAAGCAATCGTGGAGGTGGAAGTTGTTATGATCTGGAGGAAATAAAAAAGATAAAGCAAGTATGCGTTGAGAATGATCTTTCGTTTCATTTAGATGGAGCAAGGTTATGGAATGCACTGGTGGCAAAAAATGAAAACCCAAAACAGTATGGAGAAGTGTTTGATAGTATTTCAATTTGCCTAAGCAAAGGTCTTGGATGCCCCGTGGGTAGCATATTGATTGGCAAAAAAGAGTTTATTAGAAAAGCAAGAAGGATAAGAAAAGCTTTTGGAGGTGGAATGAGACAAGCAGGCTTTTTGGCTGCAGCCGGGATCTATGCTTTGCAGAATAATATTGAAAGACTAAGCCAGGATCATCAACATGCCAAACAGATTGGCGAAACGATCGGCAAAAGTTCCATTGCAAAAGCTGTATTGCCAATAGAAACAAATATTATCATTTTTGAAACACCTGAAAGTTTACCGGCTTCGGAGATTGTAGAAAGACTAAAGCAGCAGGAAATTTTTTGTTATGCCCTTGCTCCTGATCGTATAAGATTTGTAGTGCATTTGGATATAACTGAAGAAATGGTAGATAAAACAATTGACATAATAAAGAATATATAAGGCATGTTACCTAAAATCAATCCAACAGGCACAACAGCATGGAACGCATTAAAAGAACATTTTTCTGAAATGAGAAATGTTCAAATAAAAGAACTGTTTCAAAAAGATGCGGATCGATTCTCTAAATATTCAATCGCCACCCGTGATATCGTTTTTGATTATTCAAAAAATATCATCACTGATGAAACACTTCAATTGCTTCTTCAGCTGGCACAAGAATGCAAGGTGGCAGATGGAATGAATGCAATGTTTAACGGTGAAAAAATTAATGAAACAGAAGGGAGGGCGGTTTTGCATACTGCATTGAGAAATCTATCGGCTGAACCAGTTTTCGCAGAAGGACAAGATATCATGCCGGAGGTACGAAAAGTACTGAAACAAATGAAAAGCTTCTGCAACCGTGTACATAATGGAAGATGGAGAGGATACACTGGAAAGCGAATAAAGTATATTGTTAATATAGGTATCGGTGGAAGCGATCTTGGCCCATTGATGGTGACAGAAGCTTTAAAACCTTATTGGCTGGAAGACATTCAAACTTATTTTGTATCGAATGTTGATGGGACACATATCGCCGAAACGCTGAAAAAGATAAAACCGGAAAGAACGCTTTTTCTTATTGCATCAAAAACTTTTACTACACAGGAAACTATGACAAATGCATTCACAGCGAGGGAATGGTTTCTTGAACACGCCGTTGACGAAAAGCATATTGCAAAACATTTTGCAGCATTAAGTACAAATGAAACAGAAGTGGTAAAATTCGGGATCAATAAAAAAAATATGTTCCAGTTTTGGGACTGGGTTGGTGGCAGGTATTCTCTCTGGAGTGCAATAGGTTTATCGATTGCCTTAACTATTGGCTACAAAAATTTTGAAGAGTTGCTTGCCGGTGCATATGAAGCTGATCAGCATTTTAAGAATACTTCGTTTGAAAATAACGTCCCTGTATTAATGGCTTTGATCGGGATCTGGTACACCAATTTCTTTGGGGCACAAAGTGAAACCATACTTCCTTACGACCAATACCTGCATCGGTTTGCCGCGTATTTTCAGCAAGGTAATATGGAAAGCAATGGAAAATCGATCGACAGAAACGGTGAACCGGTAGATTATTCAACAGGGCCGGTGATCTGGGGCGAACCCGGAACAAACGGCCAGCATGCTTTTTATCAATTGATACACCAGGGAACGTTAATTATACCGTGTGATTTTATTGCACCGGCTCAAACTCATAATCCGATCGGCGATCATCATCAAAAACTAATGTCCAATTTTTTTGCGCAAACGGAAGCATTAATGAATGGGAAAACAGAAGAAGAAGCCGAAATGGAATTAGAAACCTCGGGACTAAGTAATGAGGCAATTTCAAAGCTCCTTCCCTACAAAGTATTTGCTGGCAATAAACCCACAAACTCTTTTTTAATCAAAAAAATAACTCCTTATAACCTGGGGCAGTTGATCGCTTTTTATGAGCATAAGATATTTGTCCAGGGATTGCTTTGGAATATTTTCAGCTTTGATCAATGGGGAGTTGAGCTGGGCAAACAATTAGCTAATAGGATCCTGCCTGAGTTAAGAGATGATGAAAAGATTTCATCTCATGACTCTTCGACCAATGGGTTAATAAATATTTTTAAAGAAATGAAAAACGATCGCTAACGATTTAGAGGTTTAGTAAAAAAGCCCCTTAAATTGAGGGGCTTTTTTTATAGCACAGTTACGCTTTTACTTCATTGCTTTCAGGTTATATATTTTTCCGCCGGTTATCACTTTCACTGAATACATACCGCGTGCCAGCATCATTTCTCTTGTATTAATTTGTAATGAAGTTTGCATATAATTGTTATACCCGGCTTCATAAATCTTTCTTCCTTTCATATCATAGATACTTACAGCAACTTTGGCATTAGGTGTCTTAGCAAACTGAATATTTATATTATTCGTTATTGGGTTACCTGCAATATAGACATCCTGTTTGCCGAAAGTATTTTTTACCAGTACCACATCGCTATAGTCAAAGGTGTTGTCAATGTCAACTAATTTCAAGCGATAGTAGTTGTATTCAACTGCACGCTGCGGATCAGTGAATGAGTAACTTCTTGTGGTATTGCTGTTGCCCGCCGATGCAACAAAACCGATCTTACGGAAGTTAATTCCGTCAATTGATTTTTCCACGTCAAATCCTTTACTGTTTTGTTCAAATAAAGTGGACCAGTTCAACTTAACATTCCCGTTTTGCAGCCTTCCGGAAAAGCTTAATAATTCAATTGGTAAGGTTCCCTGGGCACCGGGTATGCCCGCGCCAAAGCCTGAGAATCCATTGCTGAAAGTATACGACAGTGTATAAGACGTGCCTAATGTACCTAATATTGGGGATACCACCTGTACAGTACCTGCTCCATCTGGTTCGGGTGTTGCGGGTGTTACATTACTGATCCGGCTTGGGATTTTAATAAGTTGAATGCCGGCCCATGATTGACCAGTTGCTGCCTGCCATCCTGCAACTTCTGCAGCTGTCAAATACAAGGTAATTGTATATTGGCCTGAGGGATTATTATTTGCAGGAATTACGCTGAAGGTTTTATTCATCAGGTAGTTTGAAGCAGTAGTATTCCAGAATTGGGAACTGGCTGTACCTGCTCTGTCTATTTCAATGCTTGTGCAACCATAGTCATGTGAACTTAAATTTTGAATTCTGGCAAGCAGTTCACCATCCGTTGATGAGTAGAGATAGATATCCGCATTAGGACCGAGATAAACTGATTTTGAAGAGTTCAATATGGTTTCGATTGGTGTTTGCGGAATAACTTGCGTAAATCTGAATTGAGGGCGACTCTCGCTGATTGTACTTGCACTCAATGAACAGCCATCTGTACCTCCTCCACTCGCGGTATGAAAAGCTGTCGCAAATGATCCGGCTCCCAATGGAGTAAATGTTCCCTGTACAATATCATTAGCACTGACAGATGAACCGTTGCCATTATCAAAGCAAACTTGCACTAATAGATTGTCAGTCCCATTCCAGGTAAAAGGTGTGGAAAAAGGAATTGTTTGCCAACCTGTCCCTGGTACTGTATAGTTAGCGCTATACACCTGTGTAAATATCGGCGAAACAAATCCGGTGCTGAGATTAGTGGCAGATGTGTGACCTAATGATATAGTATATCCGGTAAAGGCAAGAGCTGAATTTTTTGTAAGAATATTAAATGCAAGCGCAGTTAATTGCCTGTTCCCAACAATGCCTGCGGTTGTTAGTTCTGACGCAGTTACTAAATACTGGTGTCTTGCCCGTCTGCTACCACTTTGAAATGGTGAAGTGACATTAGAGGTGGCATCATAATTTGCTACAGTATAATCCGCACTCGATGCAACAGTTGGTGCAAAATCATTATCGTTGATTGTAAACGTGTATGTTTGATTTGAAGACCCTGCCTGCGCATTTGTTGAACCCGATATAGAATAAGTTAATGTAAACGATTGCACACCCTCCACTTCGTGGTCATCATATATCCTTAGATTGATCGTCTTCGATGCAGTTGATCCATTTGAAAAGACAAATGCATTACTTGGTGAAGCAAAATTTGCATTTGTTGTAAACTCATAATCTATGCCCTGTGTTGCGGTAGCACCACCTTGTATAGATACTGTTATGTTTGCATCTCCGGCTGGAGCATTTGCAATTTGCATGTTAATTGAGTAGTCTGTATATGAACGGCAACCACTTGTTGAAGTAGTTGATTCTGTAGTTGACGCCGATGATGAAGCAAAGCTGATATCCGGTGTGGTACTAATTGGAACGATTGCGGTAAATAATCCGCGGCCGTGTGTAGCAGCTGCGATCGTTCTGTCACTTGCACGATATTGAAGCATATCAACCCTGACATTTGCAAGGTTTGAATTTGTAGGATCCCAATCAGTTGAGGCACCATTTAAATCATCTGTAGACCAAACGCCAAGCTCAGTAGCTATTAAGGCCCAATCAGAATTTCGTGGATCAAACATTGCCCAACGTACGGGCATATCAGGAAGATTTCCTTCAACGGCTGTCCATGTTGGTGATGCCTGTGTTGCATTTAATGATTCATAAATACTGGTAACACCATAATTACTATATGTAACAAGCATGTGATCTTCATTTGCCCCATCAATAGCAATACATGAAACACTACCGGAACCAGTTCGAATTACAGTTCCGGTTTGTGCAGTTCCCGTGTTTGCATTATCAACCCGAACAACAGATCCATTACTTAAGCCAAAATAAACCCGGTTGGCAGTTAAAGGAGAAACTGTAACATTTCGAATAATTGCACCTGAAAAATTAGTTACTGTTACATTATCTGTGTTTACGCCGCCAATGCCGGCATCATTCCAGCGGAAATAACTTCCCGCCGTATTTCCTGCATAGAGTATGTTAGAATTGTCATCGTAATCAGTAGGATTAATAAACGAGCCTGTATAAGGAGGTGATGGCGAAAAAAATCGTTGGATGAATGTATTACCACCGGTGACAGAAACGTAATAATTGTTATACACGTAAGCAGTGATCTGCGTGACGCCATCGGTCTGGTCAATATGACAAAAAGCACCGTCACCACCAGTAGCGGTTGAGGTTGCGTTTATGCCAGCAGTAGTAAATTTTTGTGTACCATTATCCTGTGCTCCTGCAAGAAAATAATTAGTATTCGTAGGATGAATTGCGCAGGCGTAGTACTGGGTAACATTATAGCCGGTTACTCTTGATGTAATAGTAGCACCGGCATCAGTAGAACGATAAATCCCACCGTCATTACTGAAGATCATTTCTGTTGATGAACCTGGTTTAAAAACCATCATATGGTTGTCAGCATGTATTTGTGCCCCGATACAACCACCTGACCATCTTGAAACCTGCGCCCAGGTACTGCCGCCATCAGTTGTTTTCAAAACATCAACCCCACCAATAAAAACAGTATTTGCATTGGATGGATCAACCACTGCTATCAGGTCATACCATGCCTGGCCTCTCGTGAAATCTGTACTTGTCGCGCCCTGGTCGCACCAGGATGGAAGCGTATGCGTTGTCCATGTCGGCGTACCTGCAGTTGCATCACTGGTTGACATCACTTTTTTTATACCATCCGTATTTGGTGCATTATTATCCTGAACTAAAGCATAAACTCTATTCTGATCTGTCGGGGCACATGCTAATTCAATACGTTCCTCATCTGGTGCTGAGGCATAGATTTTTGTCCAGTTGATACCACCATCCGTAGATCGGTAGATACCATCAACTTGTTGTATTCCTATGCTGCAATAAATACTTCCATTTGCACCAATTTCAATATCAGCAGCACTGTTCTGAATGCCACCTCCGGTTCCTGTACCAAGAACCTTTGTCCACGATGCGCCTCCATCGGTTGATCTTTGGATACCTCCGCTTCTTGTAGCAGCAAGAACAACCCCTGTACTCGTTACGACAATTTTTTGAACGTAATAAAAAGTAGAATTATTTGTAGATGATAATTGTGCCCATGAGGTGCCTCCATTCGAAGATTTCCATATACCAAGGCCCATGATGGCGTCGCCATTGTACCATCCCTCACCTGTACCTGCATAAATGTTTTGTGTGTTTGAAGGATCTTGTGATAGTGTCGAGACGGCAAGGTTACCCATGAAATCGTCTAATCTTGTCCAGCCAGGTGTGGCTGCAGTGATATCATTTGTTACCCATAACCCACCTCCTACACTCCCCGCAAAGACCTTTTTATATCCATTGCCCGCATCATTCAAATCATAAATAATTGCACGGGTGCGACCACCAACATTATTGGGGCCTCTTTCTTCCCATGTAATTCCTGGAACGGCAGTGGTTGTGCGATTGGAAATGGCAGAGAGTTTTTGGCGCCTAAAACTTTCTGCAGCCATTAATCTTTCTCGTGGAATTCTATTTAGAGCGGGGTCTTTAACCAAATCAAACTCCTGCTCCATTGCTTTATCCATGCCACTTTCGGGATGGTGAAGCATCAGCCGCTTTTTCTGCTCTGTCACTCTTTTAAGCTTGTTTGCTTTTTTGATTGAAAAATGTTCCCAGGTGTAGTAGCCAAAAACTAAAGTAAGTGCTGTCAGCACTACGAGTGTAGACTTGTGGCGCATAGAAAATTGGATTTATAATTACAATAACCTATTCAGGTTAAGTGATTAAAACGGAAACAAAATATAAAAATTGCAATTATAAAGAAGCCCTCAAACTACGTGAGGGCTTTACTAGGTATTGTTACCAAAAATGTATTACCATTTATCTACATCCTCATGGGTACCATTCTCAGAAGGGGTTGGTGCAGGTTCTGCTTTTTCATTATTTACTGTCGCTTCTGGAGTTTCGCTTTCCCCGTTTTCTGATGGCACATTATCATGGTTGAACGCGTCGAAATCGAAGTCAGGCATTAGTTCCGTCTTAACATAATCGACTGCTTCACCAAGAGCTTTAATGAACTTATTAAAATCTTCTTTGTAAAGGAATATTTTATGACGATCATACCCATTATCATTAAACCTTTTGCGGCTTTCTGTAATTGTCAGGTAATAGTCATTACCACGGGTGGTTCGTACATCAAAGAAATAAGTTCTGCGTTTACCAGCACGAATTCTTTTGCTGTAAATGCTTTCCATTTTGTTTTCGTTGTTAGTCTCGTAGGCCACTGTTTGTGTTTTACTGATTAATAATCACATTCTTAGGAAGTCACAAATATAATTATGTTTT
>CBFGXP010000182.1:0-8092 GCA_965652775.1 uncultured bacterium | reverse complement strand
GGGTCATCGTGATGGGATCTATTTTGAATTTGTTACTGAATCAACCATTCAATACAACCTCAGCGAAAGAAATATCCGGTATGGTCTTCACTTCATGTTTTCCAGTAATGACAATTATTTTAATAACACGTTTAGAAATAACGGGGCAGGTGTTGCAGTCATGTATTCACATAAAGTAAAGATGGAAGGAAATAAATTTGAAATGAACTGGGGACCCTCTTCCTATGGCGTTCTTTTGAAAGATATCACCGACAGCTATATCCAGCATAATACTTTTTTTAAGAACTCTACCGGCATTCACATGGAAGGTAGCAGCCGTATCGATGTGTCAAAGAATATTTTTAAAGAAAATGGGTGGGCCATAAAAGTGCAGGCAAGCTGTGATGATAATAATTTTTTTAATAATAATTTCTTTGGTAACAGTTTTGACGTAGCTACAAACGGCTCCCTCGTACTGAATAAATTCTATAATAATTATTGGGATAAGTATGAAGGATATGACAGGAATAGGGACGGAATAGGTGATGTGCCCTACCACCCTGTAAGCATGTACTCGATGATCGTTGAACAAAACCCAAACTCTCTTATCCTGTTGAGAAGTTTTATGGTCTCACTCCTTGATAAAGCAGAGAAGGCCATCCCGAGTCTGGCTTCAGAAAATCTTGTTGATGATAAACCAATGATTAAGTCTATTAAATTATGATCAGGGTAGAACATATAACCAAAAAATTCAGGAAGCTGTTGGCGCTGAAAGATATCAGTGTTCAATTGGAAAAAGGACAAGTGATCTCGTTGATAGGACCGAACGGTTCGGGTAAGACAACCTTGATCAAAGCGATACTTGGGATGGTAAAAGCAGACAGTGGAAAAATATTTTTTAATGATGAATTAATTAATGGTGATCCTTCTTATCGCTCGCAAATTGGGTATATGCCACAAATTGGTCGTTATCCTGATAATATGAAAGTGGAGCAGCTTTTTAAGATGCTCAGGAATATCCGGAATGTGCCGGAAGATAGGATTGATGAAGAATTGATTGAGAAGTTTGACCTTAAAAAGATATTTGATAAACCAATGCGTACCCTTTCCGGAGGAACAAGACAAAAGGTTAGTGCAGCTCTTGCATTCCTTTTTGATCCCGATGTGCTGATACTTGATGAACCAACCGCCGGTCTCGATCCTTTGTCATCGGAAATATTAAAGGAAAAGATCCTTAAAGAGAAAGCCAGGAATAAACTCATACTCATCACTTCACATATTTTAAGCGATTTGGATGAATTGACAACACACATTATGTATATGCAGGAAGGTAAGCTGGAATTTTTTAAAGAGATCGAACAGTTGCGGGAAGAGACAGGTGAATTAAAATTGGGAAAAGCAATAGCGAGAATAATGAAGGGAGAAAAATTCAATAATGAATGGATTGACCGGATACTCGAAATTAAAGACGAGAAGAATTCTTCGCTTCGGCCTGAATGATAAATTAAAGATCATGCTTAAATTATCTAAATACGTTTTATACGACATTGTAAGGAGCAAGGTGGTTCTTGCTTATACTGCGTTCTTGTTTCTGGTTTCATTCAGTCTTTTTAATATGGAGGAGAACAGCAGCAAGGCCATCCTAAGCCTGTTGAATATCATATTGATCGTTGTTCCCCTTATCAGTATGATATTTACGACGATCCACTATTATAATTCTTATGAGTTTATTGAGTTGATGCTTTCACAACCGATGAGCCGGCGTAAAATTTTACTCAGTGAATATGGAGGGGTGGCGCTTTCTTTGCTAAGCAGCTTTTTGATCGGCGTAGGTATTCCTGTATTGCTTTATTCTCCGGACAATGTTGGGTTCTCTCTATTATTCACCGGTATTTGTTTAACACTTGTATTTACTTCCTTGGCTTTTCTTACTTCTGTAACAGCAAGAGATAAGGCAAGAGGAATTGGTTTTGCCTTATTGATCTGGTTTTATTTTGCATTGATATATGATGGACTGATTCTCCTGATCCTTTTCAATTTTAGCGATTACCCGCTTGAGAAAGCTACACTTCTTCTTTCTGCATTGAACCCGATCGATCTTGGACGCATTTCTATCATGCTCAAAATGGATGTCAGTGCCTTGATGGGCTATACCGGCGCCTTATACAAAGATTTTTTTGGCAGCGGTTCAGGCGTCCTCTTTACAGCCGGTATCATGTTGCTTTGGATCTTTCTTCCGCTTTGGTGGGCACTAAGAGTTTTCAAAAAGAAGGATCTATAACATACGGTAGTCCCGTAGAATCCTCAATATTTTGGTGGTTCGGTTGTATTCTGATCATATTGGTTGCTGACCGGCATCATCTCGCATTATTATTTCAATGCATAAGTTTACTGGGTAAATAAGGAATGTAATTCATAAGATTATTGTTATGCGCCTTATTCAAAAATACCTTCCATTCCCCCGACACACTGAAGTTCACAGGATATTTGTAAAAGCGAAGCCAGCAGAAGCATGGCAAACGATCCGGCACTTTGATATGGGCAAAGTGCCGTGGATAAGATTATTATTTGACATCCGTACATTACCCGATAAATTAAAAGGTAAACCAGCAGAACAGGACAGCAGACTTGGGGTGGATCAGATTACAGAGAGCGGAAAAGGATTTTTTGTTGCCGAAGAAATTCCTGGTAAAGAAGTGGTGGTTGCATCCGTGGGAAAATTCTGGCATCTGAATATCCCTTTTGCCAATGTCACTCCTCAGCAATTCAAAAATTTTAATACGCCGGGTTATGGAAAATTATCATGGAGCATATTGGTTGAACCTTATGCAGAGGCCAGTGTTATTACGTTGGAATTAAGAACAACAGCGACAGATGAGAATAGCTGGAGAAAATTGAGTCGTTACTATGGTATCATCGGTATTGGTTCGCAATTGATCAGGAGCGCAATGATGCACCAGGCGGAGAACTTATTAGGAAAATTAAAAAGGCCGGATGACGATGAAAGGAAATTTGCCGGTGATGAGCGATTGGAGGATTGTAAGTACCAGGCAACTCATTCCATCGATATTGAGGCGCCACCATCACTTGTCTGGCGCTACCTGATGCAATTAGGATGTGACCGAGCAGGGTGGTATAGTATCGATGCGCTGGATAATGGTGGCAAATCGAGTATCGACCATATTGTTGACGGTTGGGAAACAAGGAATGCCGGCGACAAACTATGGGCTACACCCAAGGGCGATGGTTTTTTTGATGTCTACGAGGTAGAGAATGAAAAACATTTCATCGTTGGTGGTGAATCGCAGCGTTTGGGTGAACCTTTTTCATCTACCTGGGCATTTATACTTGAACCAATTGGCAGCGATTGCACACACCTGGTCACCAGAGCAAGAATGAAATCTCAACCGCCAATCAAAGAATGGTTGCTGGGAGCTTTGTGGATGCCGCCCATTCATGCGTTGATGCAGAAAGCACAACTAAAACATTTAAAAAGTATTTGTGAGCGAGATGCACAAATGCGAACTTTTAAATCTTTGGTTTATGAGCAGTCTTGATGAATTTCTTATTCCCTATATCATTTCCCAGGTTGCCAGTATTATTATCTTTTTAGTTGCCTGGAAAAAAACAAAATGGGCAAGAGTATTATTTGCTTTGCTTTTTTTCTGGGCCGCTGGCACCAATATGTATCTTGGTATAAACAGGCCGGATACCTACCAGGAGTATGCTGATCTGGCGATACCTGTCTATAGAGATTTTATTAATGGTTGGTTCAGCCATTATAATTATATCGTCATTCCACTGATAGCCGTTGGACAATTTTTCATAGCACTTGGAATGTTGCTAAGAAGTGGGTGGGTTAGGGCAGCCTGCGTGGGTGCGATTATCTTCTTGTTGAGCATTGCGCCACTTATGGTGGGTGCCGCATTCCCTTTTTCACTCACCGTCTCAATAGCTGCATGGCTTATCCTGTTAAATGACGATAAAAGGTATATCTGGAAAAAAACGAAAAACACCTTATCAATTTCTTAAAGATCTCCTTTCATGATCTTAATTTCTTAAGAACATGATTGTTATCAGTGGGATTATCATGAGTCATGAGCAATTTTGTTCGAAACCGAAATATTATGAACAGAACTTTGTCGTCTTTATCGCTTGCACAGATAGTGAACAGCAATCATAAAGCAGCTTCAATATTCGAAAAATATCATTTGGATTTTTGCTGCAAAGGGAAACGTTCTCTTGAACAAGCTTGTGTCGAGCAACAACTTTCTTTATTGAAAGTAACGGATGAGCTGGAAAATTTGTTTTCAAAAGATAATGATGGGATTGTCATTGACTTTGAAAAAATGAATTTGACGCAACTTGCCGATTATATTGTACAGACACACCATGCATATGTAAAAAACGAAATGCCCCAGATCCATGCCTATCTCCAAAAAGTGTCATCGAAACATGGTGAAAGACATCCTGAACTTTATAAGATATTTCAAACTTTTGCTGCAGTTAAAGAAGAAATGGAAGGTCACATGAAAAAAGAAGAATTGATCCTTTTTCCAAGGATCAAGGAATTACAGAAATTGGCGGATAATGAAAGTGCGCAGCTTCAATTACATATCAACTATTTACAATCTCCTATTACGATGATGGAGCAGGAACACGATCATGCTGGCAACATGATGAATGATATTCGGATCCTGAGTAACGATTACACGCCGCCACAAGATGCATGCACAACCTATCGTTTGAGCTTTGCTGCCCTGAAAGCATTTGAGCTGGATCTGCATCAGCATGTGCACCTTGAAAATAATATACTGTTTCCAAAAGCGATCAGGATGTTCGGCGAATTACAGACAACTGTTCTCAATTAAAGAAGAGGGAATGGGGTTTGTTTTCTGACATGTCTCATCTTTTTAATTGACAAACATCATGCGTTTGGAAATTATCAGCCTTTAGTTTTGTGTTGCAATAGTAGTTATTAAATAAGGAACTGTACAAATAGAAACTCTTCCCATCACTGGATGGGCAATCGTTGGTTTTCGTTTCAATTACACGGTCCCCTGGTTCACCAGGGGACTTCATTTTTTCAGAAATCTTTGATAGAAGTCAATTCCCCCGGTGATAATGCTCATTTAAAAAATACCCGTACATCTTAATCTTTGTTTGATATAAAACTTTCTCTTGAATAAAATACTCGTAGGAGAAACGAAACCTTTTGCAGGGAAAAAAATGGTTCAGCATTGCTATCACTGCGGTGAAACCTGTGATGGCGCCATTTCTACTGATGATAAATATTTTTGTTGTGATGGCTGCAAATTTGTTTACCAGCTATTGCAGGAAAACGGGCTTTGCAATTACTATGAATTAAGTGAGATGCCAGGGATAAAAGTAAAAGGAAAGTTCAGCTCCCAACGATTTGTTTACTTAGACAATGAGGACGTAAAAAAGAAGTTACTGCGTTTTGAAGATGCGAAGCAATGCCATGCTAGTTTTTACTTACCGCAGATGCATTGCGTTTCCTGCATTTGGCTGCTGGAAAACCTGCACACGATCGACCAGGGGATCTTCTTTTCCAAAACAAATTTTCAACGCAAAGAAATTTTCATTGCATTTGATCCTGCGAAGATCTCTTTGAGAAAAGTTGTGGAGTTACTTGCCTTTATTGGTTATGAACCTTACATCACCTTAAATGATGGTGAGAAGAAAAGCGATGGAAAAGTCAATCACAAAAAAATTTTTAAGATCGGGATTGCAGGATTTTGTTTTAGCAATATTATGATGCTTAGTTTTCCTGAATATTTTTCTTCGGGGAATATAGGCAATGCTGATCTGCAGAAAGTGTTTACCTATTTAAATCTTGCTTTGTCGCTCCCTGTATTTTTTTACAGCGCCAATGAATTTTTTATATCGGCATGGAAAGGTCTTCGCCAAAAGTGGCTGAATATCGATGCGCCAATTGCACTGGCTGTTCTTGTCACTTTTGGAAGAAGTGTTTATGAGATCTTAAGCGGAACAGGCGCAGGATATCTTGATTCAATGAGCGGCATCGTTTTCTTTATGCTTGTAGGCCGCTGGTTCCAGGATAAAAGCTATGATAGCTTCTCATTTGACCGGGATTACAAATCTTATTTTCCACTTGGAGTTACAATAGTAGAAAACAAGGAAGAAAAAACTTGTACGATCAATGCATTAAAGAAAGGGAATATCATCCTTGTCAGGCAAAATGAAATGATACCGGCGGATGCTGTTATTGTAACGGGTGAAGGCAATATTGACTATAGTTTTGTTTCCGGGGAGAATACTTCGGTCCTGCGAAGAAGAGGTGAGTTTGTGTATGCAGGTGGTAAGCAGCTTGGTGCTGCAATTGAAATGGAAGTGATCCGTCCCGTTGAGCAGAGTTATATCACACAACTTTGGAACAACGATGTGTTTACGCAACAAAAGAATAAAGACCGGTCATTCATTCATCCCTGGAGCCGCTACTTTACGATTGTTCTTTTTATGATCGCTGGAGGCGCAGCATTATATTGGGCAATAAACGATCCAAGGAATATCTGGCCGGCCGTTACTGCGTCTTTGATCGTTGCTTGTCCTTGTTCATTATTATTGTCTGCAACTTTTACGTTTGGAAACATGCTCCGCCACTTTGGGAAGAATAAATTTTATTTGAAAAATTCCTCTGTTATTGAAGAGCTATCACGAATCAACACAATTGTTTTTGATAAAACAGGGACATTGACCCGCTCATCGCAAGCCAATGTTGTTTATGAAGGAGAAAAATTATTGGCTGAAGAGATCAGTATGCTCTATTCCATGGTAAAAGAATCTGTTCATCCTTTAAGCAGGATCATAAAGCAGCAGCTTCTGCTTACTTCTTCAGTATTGCCGGCGCCGGTAGCAGGCCTCAGGGAAATTGCAGGAAAGGGAATTGAAGGATCTGTTCATAACCGGAAAATTAAGATCGGTTCAAAGGGATTTATAGATGAAAGGAAAACAGCTTCTGCTTCTTCATTAACCGGCGAAGTGTATGTATCTATTGATGGGATTAAAAAAGGGTTTTTTAAGATCAGCGATCAATACAGGGATGGAATTACTGAAATGATCGGTGCGCTTTCTTCAAAACGATATGATCTTCATGTTCTTTCAGGAGATAATGGCGCAGAGAAAAAAAACCTGGAATTAATATTTGGAAAACAAGCTACCATTCTCTTTAACCAATCTCCGCAGGAGAAACTGAACTTTGTAAAAAGATTAAAAAGTGTTAATCCCAACGTAAAAGTATTAATGATTGGAGATGGCTTAAATGACGCCGGTGCATTAAGGGAAAGTAATGTGGGTGTGGCTGTAAGTGAAAATACAAGTCAATTCACTCCGGCATGTGATGCGATCATCGATAGTAATGAGATCAGTAAACTGCATGAATTTATCCGGTATGCAAAATCCGGCAAAACCGTGATCACCCTGAGTTTCATCATTTCAATTCTCTACAATATAGTCGGTTTAAGCTTTGCTGTGCAGGGCTTGTTATCGCCGTTGATAGCCGCTATACTGATGCCGGTAAGTTCAATTAGTATCGTAACATTTGTTACAATGGCCACTACATATTCAGCGAAAAGAAAGGGACTCTAATCATTGACGATGCTCATGAAATTAACTGATGGGCGTCATAAGCACCGGGATAACTGAAAAATACATTTGGGTCTTATTAGAAGATAGCTCATGAGTGTTTTAATCCTTCTTATCGCATTTAGCCTTCTTATAGCAGGCGGTTTCTTAATTGCTTTTATCTGGTCAGTAAACAAAGGACAGTATGATGATGACTATACTCCATCTGTTAGGATGTTGTTTGATGATAAGCCTGTTCCAGACAAGAATTCTCATTCAATACCAAATCAAAAATAAACTTCATGCAAGCACTGGAAAAATTTCAGTATGACAATAAGATCGTTCGCAATTTCGCCTATGCAACCATTATCTGGGGAGTAGTCGGTATGCTGGCAGGGCTTTGGGTTGCATTGCTCATGGTATTTCCACAATTGAATTTAACCGCTACGACAGGTAAGGAAACAATTGGTCTTACATTCGGTCGTCTTCGTCCATTGCATACCAATGC
>CBFGXP010000181.1:0-8094 GCA_965652775.1 uncultured bacterium | reverse complement strand
ACAATTATGTAGTGCGGCCGCTGACTTATATCAGGAGTGTGATCCTCAATGACCCGACCTACGCAACCATCATGACCACGCCAAATCATCCCGAGTGGCCGTCCGGTCACTCTTCACTTGCCGGCGCAATAGGTGAAGTGCTGACACAGCAATTCGGATCCGATTTTTCTTTTACGAATGCCACATATGAAGGTTTCGTTATGCCGGGCTATCCGAATGGTTTGGGTTCCCGTCACTACAATTCTTTTGATGATATGCTCCAGGAAATCGGAGATTCGAGAGTGTATGGTCAAATCCACTATCCTCAATCTTGTACAGATGGTAAAGCGCTTGGAAAAAAAGTTGCACAGAATGTTTTAAATATTGTGAAGTTTAAAAAAGATTAAGAAGAAACCTTCAATCCAACCGGGATATCATTTTGAAAAAATATTCCATTCGCTCAATCGGCGGATATCAGGAATATTTTTTCATTTTAATTAAATCCCATCGCAGGTTTTCAATGTTTGGAGCAGAAAGAAGTAACTTACTACTTCTATCCGGGCTTGATTACTAATTAGCTTGATCCTTACTAGTGAATAACCCTTTTAAAACCGTCAATGGCTCACTGAGATTCCTATTGACTACTGAGGAACTTAAATTGCCGTTACTATTGCGAATAGATGTGTTGCAAAGTAAGAATTGATGGTTTTGCGTATTAGCGCAAGTTCGCGATGCCGGAGGTTGAGCAAGGCATCACCAGTGACCATCAATGGTCTTGTCGATTCGGATGGCAATGAACCAGGAACAGAGATTATAGTAAAATAATACCAGTAGTGAGAAAATTTTTCATGATACTATTCTTGATTTATGCAAGCACTCATGGTCTGTCGCAGTATTATGTTGGCAGTCTCAATATTGACAGCCTGAAGGCAGTATTACTTACCGCAAAGGATACTACCAGGATCAATACCCTCAATTTGCTTGCACGGAGGATTATGTTTAATACAGGCACATTACCAGACAGTACTACGATACGATTTATAGAAGAAGCACTGGATTTGTCAAGAAAAATCAATTATCATAAAGGAATTGGAAATGCATTGCTGAACAAAGGGATTGAAGCATTATCAAATCACCATTATAATATATCATTGCCTTTCCTCCGTGATGCTATGCCTCTATTAAAAGAAAGCGGTGACATTTACGGCATACTTTCAACTTATTCTTTTACAGGCGATGCTGTTCACGGTTTGGGAGATAACAAAGCGGCTCTTTCCTATTTTGACACTGCCCGCCAACTTTGCCTGGAGTTAAAGGATAGCAATACTGCTACATGGCAGTTGGTTCATATAATGCATAGCTACCACGATCTGGGTAATTATAATGAGGCTTACAAAAAAGGACAGGAAGCTTTAAATGAAGCACCCAAAGAAGATACAATACTTCGTTCCTGGATCCATACCAATCTTGCCAACTTATTCCTTGCTGCAGGGTTACCTGAAATGGTCATTGATTATGTTGATAAAGTAAGAAAATTTTATCCTGCTGCACCACATAAAACAAAACTACCATGGCCCTTACCAAGGGCTCTCAGAATTGGTGGCGATGCTTTTTTGCAAATGAACAAACTGGACTCGGCCCTGGCTATAGAAAAGACTATTCATATTCCTCTAAAGGATCAGGATGCCCGGGATAATTTATTTTATGGACGACTTTATGTCGCACAAAAGCAGTATGAAAAAGCTTTGCCTTATTTCACCAGGGGGTTTAATACATCATCAGGTAATCAGCATAAAATAGAACTGTCACAAAATGCAATTGAGTTAGGTAATACATACCTGCTATTGAATGATGATAAAAAGGCGTTGCATTATAGTCTCAAGGCTTTACAAATAGCTAATAGTATCAATGCATTGTATGAAATCAAAAGTGCTGCAGCGACATTGACGAGGATATACGAAAAAAAGAAAATTTATTCAAAGGTTTATTACTACGATCAATTGGTCAAATCGACCGACAACTTATTAGCTACAGAAGAGTATAAGAGAAAATTGTCATTGGTACAGATCCAAAATGAACTTGATAATCAGCTGCACGAATCATCAATGCTTTTAAGCGAGAATCTCATAAAGAATCAGGAAGTGAAGATCAAACAAAAGCAAATAGAAAAAGTTTCGATCCTAAAAAACATTCTTATAGCAAGTGTTGGAGTTTTGTTGCTACTTGGAATAATCGTATTCAGAAACATTACACTCAAACGCCGGAATGAAAAGCAGCGGCTGGAGTATAACCTGGAATTGCAAAAAATAGAGAGTGAGAAAACAAAAGCAGAACTGCAACAACAAACTACAGAACTTGAAATGCAAGCTCTTCGGTCACAAATGAATCCTCATTTTATTTTTAATTCACTTAATTCAATTAACCGCTTCATTCTGCAAAATAATAAAACACAAGCATCTGAATACCTCACAAAATTTTCAAAGCTGGTTCGTCTGATATTACAAAATTCGCAAGCTTCATTAATACCGCTGGAAAGTGAACTGGAATCGCTTGAATTATATCTGACCCTCGAAGCATTGCGATTTAACTATCATTTTGATTATAAAATATCTGTTCCCAATGATGTGGATATTTCAGCATTACAGGTGCCCCCGCTTATTTTACAACCGTATGTAGAAAATGCAATATGGCACGGATTAATGCATAAAGAAGAAAAAGGTCAATTAGATGTTGAAGTATCAGAAGAAAATAACCAATTGTATTTTAAAATTACCGATAATGGTATTGGCCGGGAGAAAGCTGCGGCAATGGCAAGTAAGTCTGCAACAAAGCATAAATCAATGGGGCTTACTATTACGGAACATCGCATTGCTATTTTACAGAATTCAAAAACACTTACTACACCGGTTACCATTAATGATTTGGTAAATGCAGATGGCAGCGCGGCAGGTACCGAAGTTGTAATTAAAATGCCTGTGATATATGATTAAAGAAAAAATAATACGAACTGAAGATCTGCAAACTACCCTGTGTAAATGCTAATTACTCGATAACACCTGGGACTTCGGTCAACAGGGTTTATTTTTGAAAAAATCATTTTAGCCTAAAGAAAAAGATGCATGAGTATTAAAATTACGATAGGTGCAATAATTTCTTTACAACTGGTCTTCTTCAGCAGCTTAGCGCAAAATAATGAGGTCAGGTTCAATCTTGTAGAAGGCAATCGTAGCGAACCATTGGGAAATATCACGGGAATTGCGCAGGATCCATATGGTTATATGTGGTTCTCCGGGCAGGGCGCAAAGTGTCTTTATCGTTATGACGGAAACAGGATGGTTAGTTTCAGGCACGACAGCCTGAATAGAAATTCACTTGGTGGTACTAACCTGGAAACCGTATATGCAGATGATAAAGGAATGATCTGGGTAGGTCTTTTTCATGGTGGTTTGGATATGTTTGATCCGTCGACAGAAATTTTCAAACATTATGTTCATATACCAAATGACCCGGGTAGCCTTAGTGCAGGAATGGTCAACGTAATACTTAGGGATAGAAAGGGCAGGCTATGGATCGGCACGGCAAATGGCCTGGATCGCCTGGATGAAAAGACAGGAAAATTTATTCATTACAGAAATGAACCGGGAAATCCGTCAAGTCTGAGTAGTAATGTGGTCAGGGCACTTTATGAAGACCGGGAAGGTGTGCTCTGGGTTGGAACAGGTTTTCCATTTGACCGGGATAAACCTGATGACGGTGGTCTTAACCGGATGGAGTCCAATGGAACATTTACCCGTTTCTTGCATGATCCCAACAATCCGCAGAGTCTTATCAATAATAAGGTGAGATCGATTCTTGAAGATAGCAGGGGCGTGTTCTGGATCGGGACAGGCGGCGATGGTCTTCACACGATGGATAGAAAAAAGGGCATCTTCAAACGTCATACCTATAACCCGGCGAAGCCTGATCAATTGAGCGCACCGAAGTTGAAGCCCGGTATGTGGTTTGAGCACATCACTTTTATCAACGAAGATGGCAGTGGTGCAATCTGGATAGGAACTTATAAGTCGGGCACTAGTCGTTACGATCCCATGACTAAAAAAATAACCCGCTATCAAAACAGCGGGTGGATGGCCTTTACCTCCAATGACGGAGTGTTGTGGCTAAGTGACACAGAAAATGAACCTAATTTGTACAGGATCGATCCGTTTAATAAATTAATAAAAAATAATTTTACCGTTTCCAAACCATTCTGTTTTGAGGAAGACCGGCAGGGATTTTTGTGGATTGGATTAGAAGAGGCAGGATTTCAGCAATATGATCCGGAGAAAAAACTGGTTTATCATTTTAAGCACGATCCATTAGACTCATTCAATCTCGTAGGTAATACTGTATTCTCAATTTTTCATAACCAGGGCGATACCCTTTGGCTTTCTACAGGTGATGGTGTTGGTTTGTTCAATAAAAAAACCCGGCGCTTCAACAGGCTTAGATTCGCTGGAGAATATTCAGATCATTTTAGTAAAGAAATCCATGAAATTATACAGGATCAGCAGGGATTAAAATGGTTGGCAACACTGGGTGGGTTGATATTGTATAATCCAGCCAATGCTTCAGTGAAGAAATATATTCCCGATGCAAAGGATCCCGGAAGTATCAGTTCCGCAGGGATCAAATGTGTCATGGAAGATCAATCCGGAAATATTTGGGCAGGAGCCGGGCGCGGAGGAGGTGTTAACTTATTAAACAAACAGACCGGACATTTCCAACATTATTTAAAAGGTTTTAATGTTAAATGTTTATACGAAGACAGCAAAGGCGTTATATGGGCCGGTACCGAAAATGGCCTTTACCAGTTTCATAAACTTCCAAATAGTTTTTCTGCTTTTTTTGATCCGCAATCTGATTTTGGAACTGTTATCGTAAATGGTATCGTAGAAGATAATTTGAAAAATTTATGGATAAGCACACCCTCCGCAATAGTAAGGATAGATTCTGCCAGGGCCGATAATTTCGTGTTTGGCAAAAAACTTGGCATTGAAGCAAATGGTTTACTCAGGGGAGGAATCTATAAAACGTCCAGGGGGGAAATATTGGTTGGTAATCACAAAGGATTTTATTCATTCTTTCCTGACGAACTCACGATAAACATTCAACCATTCCGAATTATTATCACTGATTTTTTTGTCAACAACCTCAAAGCGTCTGCAGTTAAGGACAGTCCTCTTGAACATCCAATAGAAGAAACCGGTACTCTAACATTAAAGCATAATCAAAACAATCTCGCTTTTAATTTTGCTGCCGTTGATTATCGGTCGCCGGAAACTAACAAGTATTTTACAATGCTTGAGAATTATGACAATACATGGCGGGAGGCAACAGGTGACAAGAGTTCTTTTTATTTAAACGTTCCGCCAGGTAAATATGTGTTTAGAGTAAAGGCTTTTAATAATGAGGGAATAAAATCCGAGAAGGCAATTACGATTATTTTAAATGCTCCCTGGTGGAGCCACTGGTTGTTTAGAATTGTTGCAGCGATTAGTTTATTTGCTTTGTTCTATGGAATTATACGCTGGCGTCTGCAACAAAAATTCAGGCAAAGATTGGAACGTTCAGAAAAAGAAACGCAATTAGCTGACATGCGGCAGAAAACTGCTGAACTTAAACAACAAAGCACCGAACTGGAAATGCAGGCACTTCGTGCACAAATGAACCCGCATTTTATTTTTAATTCACTTAATTCTATTAACCGTTTCATTTTACAAAACAACAAAGCACAAGCTTCTGAATACCTTACCAAATTTTCAAAACTGGTTCGTTTGATATTGCAAAATTCGCAAGCTTCACTAATTCCATTGGAAAGCGAACTGGAATCGCTTGAATTATACCTCAACCTCGAAGCATTGCGGTTCGATTATCATTTCGATTACAGAATTTCGGTTTCAAAGGATATGGATATTTCAGCATTACAGGTGCCACCTTTAATCCTGCAACCTTATGTGGAAAATGCGATATGGCATGGGTTAATGCATAAAGAAGAAAAAGGGCTATTGGATGTCGAAGTATCAGAAGAAAATGACCACTTGTATTTCAGGATAACAGACAATGGTATCGGCCGTGAAAAAGCTAAGGCAATGGCAAGTAAATCTGCAACCAAACATAAATCAATGGGACTTCGAATTACCGCACACCGAATCGCTATTTTACAAAATTCACAAACACATACCTCACCGGTTACTATTAACGACCTGGTAAACGCTGATGGCAGCGCAGCAGGCACCGAAATAGTGATTAAAATGCCAGTGATATATGATTAAAGCAATTATTATAGATGATGAAGTTCATTGCATCGATACCTTAAGTATGCTGCTGGCAGATTATTGTCCCGAAGTAGATGTAGTGGATAAATGTATGTCTGCAAAAAAAGGATTGGAAGCAATTGAAGAATTAAAACCTGAGTTGGTTTTCCTCGACATTGAAATGCCGGTAATGAATGGGTTTGAATTTTTAGAACAATTCAATGCTATTCCTTTCTCTGTTATTTTCACAACAAGCTATGACCAATATGCGATCAAAGCCATTCGTTTCAGTGCATTAGATTATTTGCTCAAGCCTATCGATCCGAAAGAATTGATTACTGCTGTTCAAAAAGTACAGGAAAAAAAAATGCATCCTTCTCCCGAGCAATTCCGTATGCTGATGGACCAGGTGCATAATAAAGGGAATAAAATTACGCGGGTTGCGGTGCCTACTTCAGAAGGTTTTGAACTAATTCTTGCCGAAGAAATAATTTATTGCGAAGCAAATGATAATTATACCCATTTGTTTTTAAAGAATAAAAGAAAGTTAATTGCCTGCCGCACCCTGAAAGAAGTAGAAGAACAGCTTACTGATTTTGCTTCCTTTATTCGTGTGCACCACTCATACATGGTCAATCTGAATGAAGTAAACAAATATGTTCGTGGTGAAGGTGGCTATCTCATTATGAGTGATAGCACTACTGTAAACGTTTCCCGTAGCCGAAAAGACGCTTTGATGAGATTATTTGAATAGTTAGTTATTTGTAGTTCCCGCTCTTCTCCTGCTTGCTCGTGTTTTTACTCTTTATTACTATCCCGGCTTTGCCAACTACTTACCGGTTCTGCCAACCGCTCAGCGCCACTGGTATCTGCCTTCTCCGCAAATTAGTTTTATCCTTAAACCAAGTTACTTCCAAACTATAAAATTTTTTACAATGAAATCTTTAACCAAACCACTAACTCCTAAATGGCTGTTAGCTTTATGTCTTTCCCTTTTTGCAATTGTCTCCTGCCAAAAGGATGTAACACAACCGCAACATGAAGAAGAAATTACTGGTGCTGTTAATTCCAACAAAGAACATGGCCATCTACAACAAACAAAAACATTTTCTTCAGATGTTGTTGTCAGTTGGATCAACCTGCAACTTCAAATGAATAAAGCGCCGTTGCCAGCGGGTACTTCAGGCCAGGGCAACGATCGATGTATGGCATACTGTGGGATCGCACTTTACGAATCAGTGGTTCCTGGCATGCCTGCTTACCAGTCTTTATCAGGTCAATTGACTGATTTTCCCCCCATGCCTGCAACAGAACCCGGCAAAGCTTATCATTGGGCAGTGAGTGCGAATGCGACGCTTGCAGAAATGAACCGGAGACTTTTTCCGGCAACCGCTGAGGCTAATAAAACTGCTATGACTAGTCTTGAAAATTCCTGGAAGGCGATGTATGCTACTGAAGTTGATGCAGCAACTTTACAACGTTCCATCGCATTTGGAAAAGAAGTAGCAACAAGAGTTTTTACATGGGCCACTACTGATGGCTCGGCGAATGTAAACCCACCCTATATACCCCCGGTTGGTTTGGGTCTTTGGGTGCCAACAGCACCTACTCCTGCAGTAAATCCTTACGCATATCAACGCCGATTATTGGTGGCGGCCTCTGCAAATGGTACTACACTGGTACCGCCACCATCTTTCTCCACAGTTCCCGGTTCGCCATTTTATAATATGGTAAAAGAAGTGTATGATGCTTCAGCTACACCAACTACACTAACAGCCGATCAAAAAGCGATGGCCGATTACTTTAAAGATGTGCCTGG
>CBFGXP010000180.1:0-8161 GCA_965652775.1 uncultured bacterium | reverse complement strand
CAGTTCTTTTTTCAAAACGGCGGGTGTATATTTACAAAACATACATCCTTCATGTTGAAGTATACAATTAATAATGTCATCGCCAGGATCTCCTCAATAATTATTGTGGTAGTCATTATTATAACTTCTGCAGGAGGTGATGCATTATAATAAATTAAAAAACTAATTATACAGCAACCCGCCTCCAAAAAAGGCGGGTTGTTTTTTGTAACCCCCAGCTCCGCCAGAGGCGGAGAGTAAAAAAAAGAAAATTATATTATGGCTACTTATTATAACGAAAACACATTGATCTTCTGGAATGGAAAATTTGTAAAAGCTACAGAAGCGAAAATTGACCTTTATAGCCAAAGTCTTCATTATGGCTATTCTGTGTTTGAAGGAATTCGTTCTTATAAAACTGTAAATAATGAAACGAAGATCTTTAAGGAAGTGGAACATTATGACAGGTTAAAAAGATCTGCCGAAGCATTGAACATGCCTTATCATTGGACAACCCCGGAATTGATCGATGCCACATACGAAATATTAAAAAGAAATGCTCTGCAGGATGCTTATATACGCCCGGTCGTGTATGCGCCGACAAATATGAAATTTGATATGAATAAAGAATCCTTTATTGTAATTGAAGCCTGGAAAATGCAACCATTTCTTGGTGAAAAATTATTGAGAGTAATGACGTCATCATTTCAACGTCCAAACCCAAAGGGGTTTAAAATTCATGCAAAGGCTGCCGGCCATTATGTAAACTCTTTGCTTGCGAGTCATGAAGCAAAAGCAAATGGATATGACGAGGCTTTGCTACTTGACATGAACAATTATGTGGCAGAAGCTCCGGGGGCAAATTTTTTCTACGAGAAAGATGGAAAGCTAATTACTCCGGCCCTGGGAAACATTTTACCTGGCATTACAAGAGCAACGATCATTGAATTGTGTACTGAATTAAATATACCCGTTGAAGAAAAATTCTTTACTGTAGATGAGTTGAAAAAAGCCGATGCTGCATTTTTCTGTGGTACAGGCGCCGAGGTAGTCGGCTTTGAAAGTCTGGATGACTATAAGTTCCCATTGCATTGGGATACTTCTGTATCAAGAAAAATCCAGAAAGCATATATGGATACCGTAGTCGAAAAGAAATTAGTAAAAGGCAAAAAGACCGAAAAAGAATTAATAGCTGAATAGAAATGAATGAACTGAATAAATATTCAAAGACGATCACACAAGATCCGACACAACCGGCGGCCCAAGCAATGCTGTATGGCATTGGCTTAACAGAAGAGGATTTAAAGAAGCCCCAGGTCGGTGTTTGCAGCATGGGTTATGATGGCAATACCTGCAACATGCACTTGAACGATCTTGCAAAAGTGGTGAAACAAGGTGTGTGGGATAATGATATGGTGGGTTTGATATTTAATACAATTGGGATCAGTGATGGCATTAGTAATGGCACTGATGGAATGAGATTTTCATTAGTGAGCCGCGACCTGATCGCCGATTCGATCGAATCGGTAATGGGTGGTTTTTATTATGATGGTTTGATTGCTATACCGGGCTGTGATAAAAACATGCCGGGTTCGGTCATTGCCATGGGACGACTGAACCGCCCGGCGATAATGGTGTATGGTGGCACGATCGCTGCAGGCCATTATAAAGGAGAAGATTTAAATATTATTTCTGCATTTGAAGCATTGGGACAAAAAATAGCGGGCACACTGAATGCAGAAGATTTTAAACAAATCGTTCAACACTCATGTCCCGGTGCAGGTGCATGTGGTGGTATGTATACCGCTAACACAATGGCATCTGCGATTGAAGCGCTGGGAATGAGCCTGCCATTTTCTTCTTCTAATCCGGCATTAAGTGATGAAAAGAAAAAAGAATGTTTGGATTCGGGCAAAGCGTTGAGATTATTATTGGAAAAAAATATCTGTCCATCGGATATCATGACCCGCAAAGCATTTGAGAATGCGATTACAGTTATTATGATCCTTGGTGGAAGCACAAATGCTGTCTTGCATTTGATCGCAATGGCGAGATCAGTTGGCGTTGCCTTATCTATTGATGATTTTCAAACCATCAGTGATAAAGTGCCGGTACTGGCAGATTTCAAACCCTCTGGAAAATATCTTATGCAGGATCTACACCAGCATGGTGGACTTCCTTCAGTAATGAAATATTTATTGTCGAAAGGTTTGCTGCATGGCGATTGTTTGACAGTTACAGGTAAAACTGTTGCAGAAAATTTAGCAGGTGTTCCGGATATTGATTTTAAGGCTCAAAAAATTATTTACCCATTAGACCAGCCTTTGAAAAAAACGGGACACCTGCAAATTCTGTATGGCAATCTTGCTGAAAAGGGAAGTGTTGCAAAAATTTCAGGTAAAGAAGGTGAAAAATTTACAGGACCTGCAAGAGTGTTTGATGGGGAGCAAAAATTAATTGCGGGAATACAAAGTGGTAGAGTAAAACCCGGAGATGTAGTGGTTATAAAAAATGAAGGTCCTAAAGGTGCGCCTGGTATGCCTGAGATGCTGAAACCTACCTCTGCAATTATTGGAGCAGGTTTGGGAAAGAGCGTTGCTTTGATAACAGATGGTCGTTTCAGTGGCGGTACCCATGGATTTGTAGTTGGACATATTACTCCGGAAGCACATGAAGGTGGGTTGATCGCATTTGTAAAAGATGATGATGTTATTGAAATAGACGTAAAGAATAACAGCATCACTTTAAAAGTAAGTGATAAGGAAATTGCTGAAAGAAAAAGAAACTGGAAACAACCGCCACTTAAAGTGACCAGGGGTGTGCTGTATAAATATGCGATGTGTGTAAAAGATGCAAGCGTCGGATGCGTGACGGATGAGGCAACCCCCCAACCCCCTAAAGGGGGCTTGCAAAGGCACAAAGCGAGCTTGTCGGAGACACAAATTGATAAATAAACTATTGATGAAAGATTCAAATGCTGAGAAGGGAAAGAAAATGAAGTGAAATAATATATTAAATCTTTTTTATGGATACACTTGAATTGACGAAGGAGAAGAAAACAAAGGTTGCTATTGAAAACATTTCCGGCAGTGAAGCGGTATTACGAGCTTTTGTTGCCGAGGGTGTGGATATCATCTTTGGTTACCCGGGTGGTGCTATCATGCCGATCTATGATGCTTTGTACGATTATCATGACAGGCTTACACATATATTGGTTCGTCACGAACAGGGTGCCATCCACGCCGCGCAGGGTTTTGCAAGAGTAAGCGGAAGAACAGGTGTTGTGTTTGCAACAAGTGGTCCGGGCGCAACAAATCTTGTTACCGGATTAGCCGACGCCATGATCGATTCTACTCCGGTTGTTTGTATCACGGGCCAGGTGTTTGCTCATTTGCTTGGCACAGATGCTTTCCAGGAAACAGATGTAATAAATATCACAACTCCTGTTACTAAATGGAATTACCAGGTTACTGACGCCAGCGAAATTCCTCATGTATTAGCTAAGGCATTTTATATCGCTGGCAGCGGTCGACCCGGTCCCGTGCTGATTGATATTACCAAGAATGCACAGCTACAACTATTCGACTTCAAAGGCTATGAAAAATGCGACCATATCAGGAGTTATCGTCCAAAACCAATTGTACGTAAAGAATATATTGAACAGGCTGCCAGGCTGATCAATGAAGCAGAAAAACCCTTTGTCATCTTCGGCCAGGGTGTAATTCTTGGCAAAGCAGAAAAAGAGTTTCAAAAATTTATTGAGAAAGCGGGTATCCCTGCGGCATGGACAATTATGGGAATGAGTGCAATTCCAACTGATCATCCCCTTGGTGTTGGCATGTTAGGCATGCACGGCAATTATGGCCCCAACTTACTCACCAATGAATGTGACGTATTGATCGCAATCGGAATGCGTTTCGATGATCGTGTTACCGGCCGTTTAGATAAATATGCAAAACAGGCGAAGGTGATCCATCTCGATATCGATCCTGCAGAGATTGATAAAAATGTTAAGGCAACTGTACCCGTGTGGGGCGATTGCAAAGAAACATTGCCTTTATTAACTGAATTGGTACAGCAAAAAGTTTATCCGCAATGGCTGCAGAAATTCAATGATTGTATGAAGAAAGAAGAAGAGAAATGCATCAAAGAAGAAATGAATCCCGCTACCGAAATACTTACAATGGGTGAAGTGATCGACGCTATCAATGAATTAACAAAAGGCGATGCGGTGATCGTAACTGATGTGGGCCAGCACCAGATGGTCGCTTGCCGATATGCAAAATATAACCAGAGCAAAAGTAACATCACCAGCGGTGGATTGGGGACGATGGGCTATGCCTTACCCGCAGCTATCGGCGCCAAATATGGCGCACCCGAAAGAACGGTGATCGCCATCATTGGTGACGGAGGTATTCAAATGACAATACAGGAACTCGGCACCATTATGCAATTCAAACCCGATGTAAAGATCATTATACTTAATAATAAGTTCTTAGGCATGGTTCGCCAGTGGCAGGAATTGTTTCATAAGAACCGTTATTCATTTGTTGATATAGAAAGCCCCGACTTTGTAATGGTGGCAAAAGGTTATGGCATTGAAGGCAAATCAGTTTGTAAAAGAGAAGATGTGAAAAATGCATTAGCTGAAATGCTGAATCATCAAGGAAGCTATTTACTTGAGGTAATTGTCGGTAAAGAAAATAATGTATTTCCGATGGTACCACAGGGACGGGGCGTAGCAGAAGTAGTTCTGAGTAAAGAAGAAATTTGACCTCCTGTCCCCCTAAAGGGGCGACTTAGGTAGAATAGACTTTAATTAAAAAAAAACAATATGTCTAAGCAAGAATATACGATAACGGTTTATACAGAAAACCAGATTGGTTTGCTGAACCGCATTGCAATCATCTTTTCAAGAAGAAAGATCAATATAGAAAGCCTGAACACATCTCCCAGTGAAGTGGACAGTGTACATCGTTTTACAATTGTTATTAACGAAACAGAAGATGTGGTAAGAAAACTTTGCCGCCAGATCGAGAAGCAGGTTGAAGTATTAAAAGCCTACTACAATACCAATGAAGAAATTGTCTGGCAGGAACTCGCTTTGTATAAAGTTCCTACAGAGATCATTGCCGAAGAAGTAAAAGTAGAAAGGTTGCTTCGTGAGCATGGTGCTAAAGCTGTTGTGATAAGAAAGGACTATACAGTGTTTGAGGTGGCGGGCCATAGAGAAGAAACAGATAAACTGATTAAAGTGCTTGAACCGTATGGATTGATCGAATTTGTTCGCAGTGCAAGAGTGGCAATTATCAAAAGCAGCGATGGATTCCATAAAAAATTAAAATCATTTGAATACAAAGAACCGGGTGAAGAGGTAATAGAGAATGAATATTTGAATGAGAATGAAAAAGTGTTTTCAATGTAGACCGGAAGTCAGAAAAGACGGAAAGTCGGAAAGAACCATTCCAATAAATAAAAATATCTTTCGGACTTGCGGACTTGCCGACTCTCGGACTTAATAATAAACTTAAACTTCTAAAAATAAAACAATGGCAAAATTAAATTTCGGCGGCACAACTGAAAACGTTGTAACCCGTGAAGAATTCCCACTTGCAAAGGCACAGGAAGTATTGAAGAATGAAACTGTTGCAGTAATCGGCTATGGTGTGCAGGGTCCCGGCCAGGCATTGAACCAAAAAGATAATGGCATCAATGTAATAGTGGGTCAACGTAAAAACAGTAAGACCTGGGAGAAGGCGATCCGCGATGGATTTGTGCCGGGCGAAACATTGTTTGAAATTGAAGAAGCGTTGCAACGTGGTACAATTATTTGTTACCTGTTAAGTGATGCAGCACAAATTGCCCTATGGCCAACGGTTAAAAAACATTTGACTCCCGGTAAGGCACTATATTTTTCTCATGGCTTCGGCATTACGTTCAATGAACAAACAGGCATTGTTCCACCGAAAGATGTGGATGTGTTCCTGGTTGCACCAAAAGGTAGTGGTACTTCGCTGCGCAGAATGTTCTTACAAGGTCGTGGGCTGAATAGCTCTTACGCGATCTTCCAGGATGCTACAGGCAAAGCCTTTGACAGGGTAATTGCACTGGGAATCGCTGTTGGCAGTGGTTACTTGTTTGAAACTGATTTCAAAAAAGAAGTTTATTCAGATCTCACTGGTGAAAGAGGAACATTAATGGGTGCGATACAGGGCATTTTTGCTGCGCAATACCAGGTGTTGCGTGATAAGGGCCACTCTCCTTCTGAAGCGTTTAATGAAACAGTTGAAGAATTGACGCAATCATTAATGCCATTAGTTGCAGAAAATGGAATGGACTGGATGTACGCTAACTGTTCTACAACTGCACAGCGTGGTGCATTGGATTGGTGGAAAAAATTCCGGGATGCAACAGCTCCTGTGTTTAAAGAATTATATGAGAGTGTTGCTGCAGGGAAAGAATCACAGCGTTCAATAGATAGCAACAGCAAACCAGACTATAGAGAAAAATTGGAAGAAGAATTGAAAGAATTACGTGAAAGTGAATTATGGCAGGCCGGTAAAACTGTTAGATCATTGCGTCCCGAAAATCAACCGGCAAAAACTGAGAAGAAAAAAGCTGAAGTTGTAGGTTAAATTAGAAAATTGAAATGGAAAAAGTAATCTCAAATAAAGGACGTATTCAAAGCCCGCCGCCATTCAGCGGAGCGGGGGAATTAGATTTTACAGGCGCTGCATTGCGGCTGAAAAAGATCATAACAAAAACTCCTTTACAACGAAGTGCTCATCTTTCAAAAAAATATGACTGTAATATTTTTTTGAAACGCGAAGACCTCCAGGTGGTAAGAAGTTACAAACTGCGTGGCGCTTACAACATGATGAGCAGCCTGCCCAAAGAACAATTGGAAAGAGGCGTAGTATGTGCCAGTGCCGGAAATCATGCGCAGGGTTTTGCATTCAGTTGTAAAAAACTAAATGCAAAAGGTGTTGTGTTCATGCCTGCAATTACGCCAAATCAGAAAGTGAAACAAACACAGATGCATGGTGACGGAAACGTGGAGATAAAACTGGTGGGTGATACATTTGACGATTGTGCGATTATAGCAAAAAAATATTCAGAAGAAAATAACATGGTTTTTATTCCTCCCTTTGATGATCACAGGATCATTGAAGGACAAGGAACGGTTGGCGTTGAGATCCTCGAAGAATTGAATTATATCGACTACTTATTTGTACCTGTAGGGGGCGGTGGGCTTAGTGCCGGCGTTGGCTCTTATTTTAAAACTTATTCACCCAAAACAAAGATAATCGGCCTGGAACCTGAAGGCGCCCCGGCTATGTATGAAGCATTAAAGAATGGATCCCCTGTTACTTTGGACAATATTGATCGTTTTGTAGATGGCGCTGCAGTAAAAAGAGTCGGTGACATTACTTTTCCCATTTGCAAAGAAGTATTGGATGATATGCATCTGATATCTGAAGGAAAGGTATGTTCAACGATCTTAAAATTATACAATGAAGACGCAATTGTTGTAGAACCAGCAGGTGCCTTATCCATTGCTGCATTAGATGATTATGCTAATGAAATAAAATGGAAGACCGTCGTCTGCATTGTAAGCGGAAGCAATAACGATATTGACCGAATGCAGGAGATAAAAGAAAGAAGCTTGCAATACGAAGGACTCAAACATTATTTCCTGATAAATTTTGCGCAAAGGCCCGGGGCTTTAAAAGAATTTGTAAACAATGTGCTTGGTCCGACTGATGATATTACACGATTTGAATACATGCAAAAGAACAATAAAGAAGCCGGACCTGCATTGGTTGGAATAGAATTGAAGAGCCGGGAAGATTATGACGCGTTGTTAAATAATCTGAATAAATATCATATCGGCTTTACTGAATTAAGGAAGGATAATAACCTTTTTAGTTACCTGGTATAAAAATCACCCAAACTGGATCCGGTTTGGGTGATATGCATCCGCTTAATTCAGATTGGTTCAAAATTACCTGAACTTTAAATTCACACCAAACTGCCCATATATTGGAAACATAGGAGATGTCTTAAAATCCTGCTCAGTTAATTTTCCGGCTTTTATGTAAACATCAAATTTCTTCCCGGTTAATCCAGCCTGAACTCCATAATAAAAATTACCACCGGTTGAGGGTTCATACCAACCATC
>CBFGXP010000179.1:0-8187 GCA_965652775.1 uncultured bacterium | reverse complement strand
CTTTTTGTCCTACCGCAATACTTTTTTAAAATTGGAAGGTTACACCTTAAACAGGTTTTCTTTGTGTGTGCAAGCCAATGCTTCTTCAGCGTAAATTCTTTTTTCCATTTCAAAAAATCAAAGCTATAATTCCGGGCTTCCTTTATGAGTGCAGAGATCTTTAGAGGAGGAATTTGCCTGATCAAATTTTCCGGATGTAACTTTATACGGTATAATACTTCGTTTTTAATAATATTACCGACACCTGAAAAAACCTGCTGATCAAGCAACGCATCACAAACAATTGCATTTGGCGTTGCTTTTAACTTTTTTCGTGCTTTTAATGGATTCCAGTCCTTATTCATAACATCGGCCTGCCAATCGTATAATTGAACCATATCTGCCGGAAGTAGTCTTATTGAACATGTATAAAAATAAATTGTGTGCTTAGAAAATTCCAATGCAAGCCTTAAGCTTCGGGGAGGTTTGTTATTTTCATCAATGCTATATGAACCAAACATAAGTAGATGCACCCTTATGACTTCCTGATTTATATATATCAATAACTGTTTGCCCCAACATCTAATATCCGTCACCTTTTTACCCGTCAAATAAGTCATGTCAACTTTTGCATTACCGAAAGCATTTGTAATTTTCTTACCCTTAAAAAGTGGAGTAATTAGTTCTTTTAATATAAAAATAGAAGGACCCTCAGGCATAGGCTACGATATTAAAAACTGCTATACATGTCGGTAAATTAACTTCTTTTCTTTGGACCGGGTTTTTTCTTTCCCGTGCTACTTGTTCCTTTTTTCTTCGGAACTTTTGCACCGGCTTTACGGGCTTCAGAAAGACCGATTGCAATAGCTTGCTTACGGCTTGTAACTTTTTTGCCACTTCCGCTTTTCAATGTTCCTTTTTTCTTTTCACGCATTACTTTTTCCACTTTCTCGCTGGCTTTCTTTGAATACTTTGCCATAATATTTATTTTAAAAATTTAAAATGGTGGCTTGTAAGGATACGGTTGATGATCAAAAGAGTTGTATTGATTTATTAATTATAAGAAGAAGCTGGTACTGAAGATGACTCCGTGCTTTTCACCGTTTTTTCGTCTTCTTCTTCAGCTTCAAAATTTATATGTGATTCTGCAATAAAAGTCAATAGTTGATCTGTTTCTTCTTCTTCCTGAAGTGTTTTATCAAGCAAAGCTGCTGCTCTATGTTTTCCAAGTGTTATCGCAAGCTGAACCAAACCCCCATAAGTAGCGATCTCATAATGTTCTACTTTTTGAGCGGCAATAATAAGTGCAGCGTCACGTGTCATGCTTCCTTCCATGGTTTCATTAATGATTGTTTTACCCTCCTTTATCAATCCATCCATTGCTTCACATTTCTTCCCTTCAGGCTTCTCATTTAAAAGCTGGAATACCTTCTCCAATCGTTTTATTTGTCGCTCTGTTTGCTTGTGATGATTTTCAAAAGCATCTTCCAATTCTTCAGTTGTAGATGCTGATTTCATTTCGTTTAGTGCTTTTAGCAATTGTTGCTCAGCATAATAAATATCTTTTAACTGATCAAGGAAAAACTTTTCCAACAGGCTTCCTTTTTTATGGCCATTCGCACTGGTTGAGCTTTTAGTTGGCATAAAATATTATTTTAAAAAAGATGAATAATAAAAATAGAGCCGGAGCTCTATTTTTTATTTACTGGATCAACGAGAATTTCGTCTGCTACCTGAAGAAGAACTGCTTTTTTTGCGGCCTGACCGACTTCCGGAAGAGCTACTGCGGCCAGTTGAAGATGTAGTTTTACCGCGACCTCCCTTGCTGTTGCGTCCATTCGAGCTTCGTGAAGATGAACTGCTTCTTGTGCTTCTTGAAGATCCGCTTCCACTTCTTCCATTTGATGAGCCATTTTGGCTTCTGCTGCGGCCGGTTGAACTGCTACCACTTCCTGATCTTTCACGGTTGCCAGAACTGCCCTGGCCTCTTCTGCTTTCTGAACTTCCGTATCTGTCATCTGAATGTCCCCTATATCCTCTTGATTCGTCGTGGCTTCTACTTCTGCCGGATGCTCTTCCTCCTCTTCTTCCTAGTTCCCTCACCCTTTCGTGGCTCATTCCACCAAAACCCCGGCGTGAGCGGCGCCCGGATTGACTATAACCGCTGCTTCTCCGTCCCCGGTTATCATCTTCATCATCCTCCTCGTCATCGTAATCATCATTTTCATCGTAATCCTCGTCGTCATTCATTCTGCTGCTTACATTCCGATTACCATTTCTCCCATTTCTTTCACTTTCATATCTTCCGCTTGTATTTCCATACCCGCCCCTTCTTCCACTCTGCTGCTCATCGTCATATTCATCTTCTTCGTCATAATCCTCGTCATCATAGTCTTCAGAATTGTACTGACTTCTTACATTTTCGTCCTCGTCATCCTCATTATAATCATCATCATCATAATCCTCTTCATCCTGTTCGTATCGTTCCCTTGGCTGGCGATACCCGGAACGGCTACGATTATTGTCATCTTCCATTGTGGCATAGCGCCGACGTCTCCTGGTAATCATAGATTAAGTTTTAAAAGTTTAAAAATGTTTTTAAAAAAACTACAACATATATGCCGCCTGTGCCTATACCAAATACATAAATGATTTTTTTTCAAGACTCGCAAAGTTTACTGCGCTCAAAACAGTCTTTTCATTTTTCAACACGAGAAAATATATTTGAAAGGCAGAAGATGATAATAAACCTTGCTAAACATTTTGTGCAAAAAGATTCGCAGTTTGGGGAATTTGTGAGAAGAAGTGGGACAAAATATTTTTATGAGTTGAAAGAAACATCTCTTTCTTTAATATCAACGGCACCAATTTTTTTTCAAGTTTCGCCACTATTCCCCCTATTGATAATTACATTATTCTTCTTTACTCACTAGTTCACGAACATTAACCTTCGCAAGATTCTTAACCGCAGGTCCGGTCATGACACGACCATCATAAGAATAACGGGTACCATGGCAGGGGCAATCCCACGACCGTTCAGCATTGTTCCATTTAACTTCGCAACCGACATGGGTACAAATGGGGCTTAAAGCATGTACTGCTCCATTTTCATCTTTGAAGATTGCTAACTTTTCATCCTTGTATTTTACTATTTTTCCTTCATTGGTTGCTAGTTCACCCAACTCCTTTAAATCTTCACCGGAAAAGAATTTACTTGCGAATTGTTTTACAACATCAGCATTATGGCTAACAAAGTTTGAAAAACCCGCGACAGGTTTCAACCTGTTAGGATCATATAAATCCTGGTACGGATTCTCTTCATTACATATAGTTCTTTTTAATGAGAGCGCCGCAACATGGCTGTATGGCATACCATTCCCGCCATAACCTGTCGCAACATATATCTTTTCATGACCGGGAAGTTGCCCGATATACGGAAGTCCATCCGGTGATTCATAATATTGTGAAGACCATTTATATTCGACTTTATCTATGTCAAAATGTTTACGAATATGTGATTCCAATTTTAAGAAACAATATTCCTGGTTGTCTTCATGAGCCGTTTTATGATCATATCCGCCAACTATGAAATACTGTTGTCCATCTATTTCTTGTGTCCGGTAATAGTGGTAAGGGTCATACATATCATAGATAAGGTCACCAGGATAAGCATCATTTTTTAGAGTGACCGCCATTGCGTAACTGCGGTAAGGCATGCAGCGGAAATGCAAAAGATTAACGCCTGGGGGAATGTGAGTTGCATAGACCAGGAATTTTGATCTACACTTTCCTTTTGACGTTTCTATAATTACATTCTCGTTTTCATCAGCACTTAAAACCCGGCATTCCTGAATTATTGTTCCCCCGGCTTTTTCGAACTGTCCGGCCAATGCGTGCACATACCGAACAGGATTAAATTTTGCCTGTCCGGGTACCTTAATAGCCTTCAAGAAGCTGATTGGAATACTTATTTCCTCAATGAAATTATTTTCTATGCCCGCATCATTCGTTGCCTTGCTGATTTTCTCAAGCTCATCTCTTTGCTTATCATCCTGCGCAAACAAAATGGCCACGGCAGTTTTATAATCACAATCAATGCTATAGTTATTTATATTATCATGGATCAGGTTGACTGCTTCTGTAACAGAAGCTGCCATCTGTTTCGATTTCTCTTTATTAAAATTCTTCTCGATCGTTGAATAAGGTACATCGAGCAGGGTATTAATATGGGCCGTAGTACCACCAGTAGTACCAAAGCAAAGATTATGTGCTTCCAATAGCAGGCAATTCATTCCTGCCGTTTGTAATAATAATGCCGTGCTGATTCCGGTAATACCGCCTCCAACAATCACTACATCATATAACACTGAAGAATCTATATTCCCTGGAGATCCAAATTCATTCACACTATCCTGCCACAAACTGGTATTGATGCCATCTCTTTTTATCATGATTATTGTTTAGTAAAAGGCGGCAATTATCTTGCCACCACAGGCTTGAAATAATTAGCAGATCAGACTGAAAGATTCTATTTAATTAATTTCTCCAAAGTTTTTTTTGCGTTTGAAGCATTCATATACTTAAGACCTGTAAGATTTTTATTTTCTGCTTTCATATAATTTATAAAGAATTTCTGCAGTTGTTCATTGTGTTGCCTTGAAAAATCTTTTATTTCTTTAATATGTTCAAAAACCACTGAATCCGTTGGCACTGCAAAAAAACGATCATTACGAATTGAATCGCCCTTGTCTTTTTGGTTAGCCTGCAAAGCACCTATAAGTCTGCATGTCAACCGAACTCCCGGGTATGTGATGCATTCGGATATCACCATTGCATCGGCTGGATCCCCGTCCTCAGCAAGAGTATTTTCAATCATCCCAAAATCATAAGGAAAGCTCATTCCTAACGGTAATATTTTTTTCAACTTGTAACATTGATTCACCGGGTCAAACACATATTTACCTGCAGTATTTCTGGGAGTTTCAATTATCACGGTTACAATACTCATAAGAGAAGATGTGTGAAAAATCATGCCCATTTAGAAACACCATGCCTCTGCAAATTGCTTTAATAAGAATTTCAATTATAATAAAAAAATGGATTGTGGAGACATTTCCCCAGACTTTGACTTCATTTTATTTAAATCTACTGAACTTATAAACAAAAATTCAATGCAGACATTTTAGAGTGGCATGGCATATCATTTGTAATTAGTAAAAAACCTTTATTGATAATTTAAAACCGACTAAGATGAAAAAAAATTGGATAGTGATATTGGCAAGCTCCGCGTTAATTTCTGCTTGCGGTGATAATACTACGGAGACTACCTATAGCGATAAAGACACTACAAAAACAGTTACAGTAGCACCGAGTGAACCGACTGTAACTCCTCCGGCCTATAACCCTCCGGATAATGTCAGAGTTGCTTTTCAAACAAAATATCCTAACGCATCGAACGTAAAATGGTCTCCATATATGCCATATGACCGAATAAATTGGGAATGGACCGGATGGCCAACTATGGACACTTCTTATTACGCAGTAAACTATACTGTGGATAACAGAACACATTGGGGATGGTGGGATAGGAATATGAACTGGATAGGTTCCTCATCAACGATCGAAGATTCAACAATGCTGCCCGATGCAGTAAAGAATACTCTTAAGAAAAGCTATGCTGGTTATAAAATCACATCGATTGATGAAGAGAATGATAAAAATAGAACAGCATATGAAATAAAACTTGAAAAGGGTTCTGCCCGCTCAAGGATACTCGTAGATAAAAATGGTAAGATATTGAAGAAGAAAGATGATAATGCCTAAGCGTTATCAGTAGTGAACAGATTACCCCTGTGAAAAAAAACTTTCTACTTTCTTATATACGCTCAGATAACCAATAAGTCCGATCAACCGGTTGCACTCTGCGACCGGTTCTTTTTTATTTACCGATACAAAACTTGCTAAAGATATAATCAAGCTGATCATCATTTGTTATTTGGCCCGTTATTTCACCAAGATAATGAAGGCCTCTTCGTATATCTAATGCCAGCAGATCACCTGCAAGTTTTTCGTCTAACCCTTTTTTAATATCAAAAAGAGATCGTGCGACTTCTTTCAATGCATGGTAATGACGGGCATTAGTAACAATGGTGTCTTCTGCCTGCACTTGCCCCGAAATGACTTTATCAACCATCCGCTCTTTCAAAACTTCCAAATGCTTATGTTCCTTAGCAGAAATAAATACAATATTATCTAAAGATGAGAATTTTGCTCTTGTAACTGATTCCTCATACTTGTCAGATTTATTGGCAACAAGTAAAAAATTCAGTTCTCTTTTTTTAAGCTCCCCATGCAAAATATTTATCTCTTTTACCTCTTCATCTACATCAAACAAATACAGTACGAGATCAGCGGTTTTCATTTTATCCAAACTTTTCTCTACGCCCATGCTTTCAATTATATCATTTGTGTGTTGACGTATCCCCGCAGTATCAATTAGCCTGAAAAGAATGCCATCGATATTAATTACTTCTTCTATTGTATCCCTGGTAGTTCCCGGAATATCACTTACAATGGCCCGGTCTTCCTCTAACAAAGCATTGAGCAATGTTGACTTACCCGCATTTGGTTTCCCAACAATGGCCACGCTGACTCCGTTCTTTATTACATTTCCAAGCCGGAACGACTTGATCAACCGATCTGTGAGTTGACTTAATTCATTGATCAACTCATAAAACTGTTTTCTGTCAGCAAACTCTACATCTTCCTGGCTGAAATCCAGCTCCAGTTCTATCAATGCAGAGAACTTTATCAATTGTTCACGAAGTTCTTTTAGCTTATTTGAAAAGCCACCACGAATATTGTGCAATGCCGTTCTCTGTGAAGCTGCGGTATTGGATGCTATCAGGTCGGCAACAGCCTCCGCCTGTGCCAGATCAAGCTTGCCCTTTAAAAAAGCCCGTTGAGTAAATTCGCCTGGTTTTGCCAACCTTGCTCCCCTTTGTATACATGCATCTATTATTTGTTGCAAAACAAAAGGCGAACCGTGTCCGCTAATTTCTACCACGTCCTCCCCCGTATATGATTTCGGATTTTTATAAAGTGAAACAACTACTTCATCAAGGTCGATCCCTTTATCATTTATTACTCCGACATGAATGGTATGGGATCTTTGTTGCCGAAGGTCTTTGTTTGGAAACAGGTCATTAACTATCTCAAATGCCTTAGTGCCACTAAGCCGGATAATACCAATAGCCCCGATCCCCGGAGGCGTAGCCAAAGCAACAATTGTATCATCCCATCCTGTTAGTGTTCCCTGCATAAGAGTCCAAAAATAAAAATCCCCCTGCATTGAGGGGGATTTAATTATTTTCTTAGAAGTTATTCTGCTGCTACAACAAAAGTTATCGGTTGTTTGCGATAAGCTTTTACATTACGGCCATTTTGAATGGCAGGCACCCAGGGTGGACCTTTTCTAATCACTCTCATTGCTTCTTCTTCCATTCCATGACCATGATTAGACAACGCTTTTACATCACTTATATTACCTTCTTTGTCAACGATAAACTGTACAGTAACCGTATAAGTGCCTTCGTTTGCTCCATTTTCAACCGGCACGTTTGGTTCGAGATTTCTTTCAAGATATTTGCGCCACTCTCTTTCACCGCCTTTAAAACTTGCTTCAACTTCTACTTTTTCAAAAACCTTGTTTTCGTCCTCCTCTTTTTTCTCTTCAACAACCTGTTTACCCTCATCAACTACAGCGGGCGCAAGACCTTCGTCTTTTATACCTTCCTGGCTAACGACGTCGATCTTTGTATCTTCTAATTCCTTTACTTCTGGTGGAATTTCTTCTTTCTTCACTTCCTCATCCTTAACAATTTTCGGAGGAGTAAATTTTGTCATCTCCACCTTTGGAGGCTCCTGTTTGGGCGGAGGTGGTGGTGGAGGCTCAGGTTTTTTCTCTTCCTCCTGCTTTAAATCTTCAAGCGTTAACTCTCTCACCTGTATTTTTCCCTCGTTTTTTTTCAATGAGCTGGCAAGAAGAGAACCGCCTAATGCAAGTATAGCAACAGCTGCAGTACAAAGCAAAGCTATTGTCAGCCTTTTTTTATACGTTTTACGCAGCTCATATGCGCCATATGCTTTATTCCGGTCTTCAAAAACGAGATCCAGAATATCACTTGACAAGATTTTATTTATTTCCAT
>CBFGXP010000178.1:0-8288 GCA_965652775.1 uncultured bacterium | reverse complement strand
GTTATTGCTTGATGCCCCAACACCAGAGAACATATACATGTTACAACCAGTGCGATCGCCAGATTTAATCCAGGAAGTAGCGTAAGGATTGGCAGTAAATTCCTGGCTAAAAGTAGCCCTATAATAAGTAGGTTGGTCACCAACTGTACCGGCATCGAATTTTAAAACGTCATCTTTGGTACATAATCTGATTGCCGGGTCACGTTCTAAAACAATAGGAACACTGATCCAGGTAATGCCATCAAAACTGTACTCTGCAGAAACTAATGCTGCTTCCGCTTCTGCATTTAAGGCGATATCAAAATGGCTTACATTTTGCAAAGTGCCATTTTGACCATTCCCTGGATTGGGATTGGTTAGTACCCACGTCCATTCATACGCACCACGACTTTCATCTGATGTGGTAGATAAAAGCTGAATGCTATAAGCATCAACGTTTGTGGTTGCTTTCTCATTTTTATTGAATGAAGAAAGAGTAATAATTCCTGCGGTAAGAACTGCAGTGGCACACGTGAATTTGAAAAAATGTTTCATTGTTTTGTTTTTAGGGTGATTGATTTTTTAAATAATAATAAGTATGGTTTAATTAAGCTATTTACTGTTTTATCACTTTTCGGAAGGGTGAAGCAAAAGCTTACCGATCCGAATTCTTCGGAAAAAATTGCCGATTTTGTTTTTTTTGATACTAAACCGAGAAAGTTTTTTTGATGGGACTGACTCGGGTACCGGATTAATGCTGCGGGTATAAAAGTATATTTCACTTTTCAAATCTCATAGTTTTTCTAAGAGATTTTTCTAAGTAAGACCAAGATTTTTTATAAGTAGTATTTCTACTTTTAGTAAGGGATAAAAAAAATAATAATGGGAAAAATACCAGAAGAAAAACTATTTCTATTAATAGTAAAGATTGCCTGCCACTTATAGGTTGCAGTAAGGGTATAATAGCTATTTAATATTAACGTTGAAGCTAAAGGGGAAAATTCAAGGGGAGTTCTGCGGGAGTATATAAAAGGTGTTTTATGTAACGTTCTTTTTAAGATGTTTTATGATCTACTCTTACAAAACGTTATTCTGTGCAATTGCAATGATTATGGATCGATTTTACGTGACCAGAACAATTGCAAAAGCAACAATAACAGCTGTTTTGTCTTTCTTAATTATTGGTGACAGTTTTACAAGAGTTGCGTAAAATTCTTTCATTCGGATAGGTTTATAATGACTATTAAAAATGTTAATTAGAGAAGTTATTAATTCAATAATCGATCGGATTAACGGAGGTCACTAAAGGTTCACCCTTTAAAACAGTAAGACACAGTTTATTATTTAAGCAGGACTTCGATTTCATAAGATAGGTTGTTTGTGTAGAGAGTAAATTTAATCCATTAATTCTGTCTACGCAATATTGTCGAAGTTTTCCTACTAATCAGGTTTTCGTATATATACCTGTCTGAATAATTATTAAGAAATGAAGAATTGAATAAATGATTTAGGAACATGATTAAATTTTTTAGCTCTCTTCAATCTTTTCATCTTCCTGGTTAGCAAGAATGGCAGGAGTCATCTTTTTTAATGGATTTTTGTGGTTGTCTTCAAACTGTTTCCTCTTATTAATAATATCAATGCATTCAAAAATTGCTGTATGGAAAGATGACTCATCAGCTTTTCCTTTACCTGCAATATCAAAGGCAGTTCCATGATCGGGCGATGTTCTTACGGCCGGAAGCCCGGCAGTATAGTTTACTCCTTCACCTGATGCTAATGTTTTAAATGGTACCAGGCCCTGGTCATGATACATGGCAAGTACGGCATCGAAACGATGATGATATTGTCTGGCAAAAAAACTATCAGCGCTGAACGGACCAGTCACAATTATGTTATTTTGTTTTGCCTCTTTGATAGCTGGTTTAATTATTGTTTCCTCTTCTTTACCAATCAATCCTTCATCACCTGCATGAGGGTTTAACCCTAAGACGGCGATCTTAGGTTTATCAATTCCAAAATCTTTTTTAAGACTATCATTCAGGATATTAAGCTTTCTAAGGATCGTCTCTTTAGAGATGTTTGCCGCTACTTCATTAACGGGTATATGTTCTGTAAGTAATGCAACCCGGAATTGATTTGAAAATAATAACATTACTACATCATTAACTCCGAAATAGCTTTTTAAAAATGGAGTATGGCCCGTATAGTTAAACTCTGCAGACTGAACATTTTTTTTATGAATCGGGGCTGTAACAAGACCATCTATTTCATGCTGCCTTAATGCATGAACGGCTGTCATCAAGGATTTTACAGCGTATTTCCCACCAGTCTCATTCAATTGCCCCGGCGTAATGATCACATCTTCTTCCCAGCAATTATAAATGTTCATTTGTTTTGCATTAAGACGGGAAAGATCTTTTATGTTCTGCCAATTGAAATTGAATTCAGGCAAACTTTTCCGATAAAAATTAATAACCTTGTTTGAAGCAAATATTACAGGTGTGCATTGTTCAAGGATGCGGCTATCCGAAAAGACTTTGATTATTAATTCAGTTCCTATTCCATTAAGATCACCGCATGTAATACCGATTATTGGTTTGGTTGCCGGAATCATAGTTAAAGTATTCGTGTAAAAATACATAATAAACGAGAACTCATTTTAGGTATGAACGATTGGTCTTTCAATGAAGGTTCCAATAATGCTATCAAGTGTTTGAATTTGCTTTCCCGTAATATTGATTTCAATCACCGATATTTTATTCATAAATTGAGTCGATCGTTATAACTTTATTTTTTTACGAATCAGATATTGAAATTTTAAAATCTCTATTTATGAAACACCTCTACGCCACCTTTGTAGGCTTAATCCTTTTTTTTATATCGTATGGTCAAAGTTGTCCTGGCACGGGAAGTATTAATTTTCAACGATGGAATAATATCAGCGGATCGGCGGTAAGCAATCTTACTTCAAATCTGAATTATCCGAATAATCCATCATCCACCGGCACCCTCACATTATTTGAAATGCCGGTCAATACAGGAAATAATCTTGGTGTAAGAATGAATGGGTATATATGCCCGCCTACAACAGGCAATTATGTTTTTTGGATAGCCAGTGATGCAAGCGGTGAACTTTGGCTAAGTACATCTGCCAATCCTTTGAATAAGACCCGGATTGCATTTAATACAAATGCAACTAAATACAGAGAGTGGAATAAATTCGCATCACAAAAATCAGCTTCAATAAATTTAACTGCGGGGCAAGTATATTATGTAGAAGCTTTGATGAAGGAAAGTAACGGCAATGACAATTTATCGGTAGGTTGGGCAAAACCCGGTCAAACAACAAATGCACCCGGCGAAGTAATACCAGGAGTTTACCTCCTTGCGCAATTACCCGATACACAATCACCAGGTGTACCAACAAATCTTGCCGCATCTAGCATCACTGCCACGTCATTTACATTGAGCTGGACAGCTTCAACCGATAATGTTGGGGTTACAGGATACGATGTCTATCAAAACGGAATAAAGATCAACCCTTCTAACATTACTGGTACATCCTATAATATTTCGGGACTCACGGCAGGAACTACCTATAGTTATTCTGTAAAAGCTAAAGATGCGGCGGGGAACCAAAGTGCTTTGAGTGCAACAGTGGATGTTACCACAACCGCTCCGGATATTGAACCACCAACAAGCCCGGTAAATCTTGCTTCAACAATTATCACCCTCAATTCATTTAAGTTGGTTTGGGCAGTTTCGACAGATAATGTTGGTGTTACCGGTTATGACGTGTATCAAAACGGAATAAAGATAAATTCAACAAATATAACTACTGCATCTTATAATGTTACAGGCTTATTACCAGCTACACTTTATAGTTATACGGTTAAAGCAAAAGATGCTGCCGGAAATGAAAGCTTATTCAGTAATTCTTTGGATGTAACTACTTTAATTCCCGGAAATGCCACCGAAACATTTACCATGCGTACCATAATTGGAAACCAGCGTATGCCACATGACCTGGTGTATGGACCTGATGGTAATATCTGGTATACGGAAAGATTCGCCGGTAAAGTAAGTTTCGTGAGCCCGGCAACAGGGAGTAAAACCACAGTGTTGACATTGGGATCGCAAATGGTGAGAGCAGGAGGTCAGGATGGCCTAATGGGACTTGCGTTGCATCCACAATTTTTGTTGGGTAAACCATATGTATATATTTCATATACTTACCAGTCGTTAAGCAGTACCGTTCGAAAAACAAGAATTGAGAGATATACCTATAATTCGCTAGCGCAATCATTGGAAGCACCGGTTACGATCTTACAGGATATTCCTGGAAGCAATGATCACAACTCAGCAAGGATTGCAATTGGACCGGATCTAAAACTATATTATTCCGTAGGCGATATGGGTGCTGGTCAGTTTGACAACATAAGCCGGCCAAACAATGCTCAAAACCTGAATATATATGAAGGAAAAATTTTGAGACTGAATACAGAACCAGATGGCACCGGATCATGGATACCTGTTGATAACCCTTTTGGAAATGCCGTCTACTCGTTTGGTCATCGTAATCCACAAGGCCTGGCATGGGGGAATGTAAATGGAACAAATATTCTGTTTAGCGATGAACATGGGCCATTTAGTGATGATGAAATTAATATTGTAGAAGCGGGCCGCAATTTTGGATGGCCGAATGTGATAGGATGGTGTGATGGTAACTATAATGGAAGAACTACGGGAGGTTATACAATCGTTAATGAACAAAACAATTGTAATACTTTAAATGCAAAAGAACCATTGCGCTCATTATTCCCGGTAACTAATCCACCTTCTGGCGGGGATAATATGTTATGGCCCTCTGTCGGACCTTCGGGATGCGATTTTTATGGAACTACAACAATACCCGGTTGGGAAAATTCATTGTTAATCGCAAATCTTAAAAAAGGCACTGTTTCAAGATATAAACTAAGTAGTAATGGACAGAGTATTATTTCGGATACAATACATTATTTCCGTGGGTTAGGCAGATTCAGGGACGTAGTTGTATCACCCGATGGCTTGAAAATTTATGTAGCCTGCGATTCGAGTGGATCTACATCTGGTCCTACTGGCGGTGTGACGTCAACACCTGCAAACCCGGGTAGCATTCTTGAATTTACGTATCAGGTAGTATCAGGAGCAAAATCCATGAACGAGTTACTTACTGAAAGCAAACTCCAGGAAGATCCAGGAGATAAGAACATCGATGTTTACCCCAATCCGGCAACTGATTACTTTGTTGTCTACAATTATAAAACAACCAACAGCCAGATCCTATTGTATGATATCAGTGGTAAACTGATTAAAAACATGCAGAGTAAAGATCTCGCAACCAGAGTAGATGTGAGTAAGTTGTCAAATGGAGTCTATATATTAACTATTAAAAGTCCTGACAGCAAAACTATAAGAACGGAGAAAATCGTCATTGCAAAATAGAATTAGGAACTTAATTTTTGATAAAGCAAACCGGGAGTACAATACTTCCGGTTTTGTTTTAGGAGTGCAGAAGCATTAGTTTTGTGCAGCGTCTAAAACCAATACTATGCAAAAAACTGCCACGTGCCTGCTATTCAGCATGGCCATATCTTATATCTCAATCTCACAAAATGCTGCTGCTGACTCCTCCCAAACACTTGGTGAAGTAATTGTAAAAGCATACGAACAAAATCAAAGTCTTCGCAAAGTTCCTGCCGCGATCAATAAGGTAAATAAAAGCGGTCTTGAACGATTCAGCAATACAAATATTCTACCTGCACTTAACAGTACACCGGGTGTACGAATGGAAGAACGTTCTCCCGGTAGTTATCGCATGAATATCAGAGGAAGTACTTTGCGGTCACCTTTTGGTGTAAGAAATGTAAAAGTTTACTGGGATGAAATTCCGCTTACTGATCCCGGAGGCAATACTTATCTAAATCAGCTTGGGTATTATAATTTTAATTCTATTGAGGTCATTAAGGGTCCGGCAGGAAGCCTGTACGGAGCCGGCACCGGCGGAGCAATTTTGATCAACAGTACCATTGCAAGTCCTGATCCTGGGTTAATGGTTAACCTGTCTTATGGAAGTTATGATCATAGTAATGTAAATGTTCAGTTTAACCAGGGCAAGGATAACTTCAGGAATGCGTTTACCTATTCACATCAGCAAAGTCATGGGTACCGGGATCATACAGCAATGCGAAGAGATGTTGCTACCTGGAAAACTCAGCTCAGTTCGGGCAAAAAAGAGTCATTGCATTTCAATTTTCTTTATGGCGACCTGTTTTATGAAACGCCCGGTGCCCTCACAAAAGCTGAATATATAAAAGATCCCACGGCATCTCGTCCGGCAGCGGGAGCTTTCCCCAGTGCCGATGGAGCAAAGGCGGCAATTTACCAGACAACATGGATGGCTGGTTTTAATAATCATTATAAATTCAATAAGCATTTTGAAAATAAACTGATTTTCTATGGGGCTTATTCGAAAATTAAAAACCCGACATTTCGTAATTATGAGGCAAGAAAAGAACCACACTTCGGGGGAAGAACGGTATTCACATGGAAACCTTCAACAGTGAACGATAAGGTCCGGGTAATTTTTGGTGCAGAGGCGCAAAAAGGATATTTCAATATTCATACATATCAAAATGTAAATGGCAAACCAACAACTACGCTTACAAACGATGATGTAAAAAACAGTATTTGGTCAATCTTTGCACAGGCTGATCTTAGATTAAAGTATGATATAAATGTCACTGCTGGCCTTAGCATTAATAAGTCATCAATTAAAATACAAAGACTTTCTATTCCTTCTTTACCGGAACAAAAAAGATCTTATAAAAATGAGGCTGCACCAAGACTGGCCATCTCCAAAAAAATTGTAGCCGATCTGTATTTATATGCAAGTGTTGCTAAAGGATTTTCTCCTCCCACGGTGGCTGAAGTGTTGCCTTCTACCAGTGTAATAAGCACTGAGTTGAATGCCGAACACGGAATTAATTATGAAGTAGGATTAAAAAATAGCTGGTTGCAACGACGGTTGTATACAGAAGTCAATGTTTTTGATTATCGTTTAAAAAGCGCAATTGTACAAAGGAGAGACGCAAGTAATGGTGACTATTTTATCAACGCAGGTTCAACAAAGCAACGGGGAATAGAGTCACAGGTCTCGTATTTGCTTTTACAACGTAATTCTTTTGTCAATACTGCCCGGGTCTGGGTTAGTTATACATGGAATAATTTTACTTATACCGATTTTAAACAGCTCACAAATGATTACAGCGGAAAAAAATTGCCAAGTGTCGCTAAAAATACAGTGGCCTCGGGTTTTGATATCTCTACCGGGCCCGGCATCTATATTAATCTTACTTACTATTACAGTGATCCCATTCCTTTAAATGACGCGAATAGTGAATTTGCTTCATCTTATAATCTTTTAGGTACAAGAATAGGTTGGAGAAAACAACTGAAGAAAAAAAATAAGTTGGAACTGTTTGCAGGGATTGACAACGGATTTGATGTTACGTACAGCCTCGGGAATGATATTAATGCTGCCGGTGGCCGCTATTATAATGCCGCGCCAGGGAGAAATTATTATGGTGGAGTTTCTTTAAGCTTGTTTTAAAAGATTCATGAATGCATTTTATGAATGAAACGTGTTGTAACAGGCGAGATATTTTCGCATAATTTTTTTGAATGTCAATAAAAAACCCCGGCACTCTTTACCGGGGTTTGCAAAATATGATTTGAGGAAAATGGCTGTGATTAGTTTACAACTTCTGTAATTTTACATCCTGGTCATTACCTGCACCCTTAACACTCAAATAGTAAGTGCCTGCTGATAATCTACTCATGTTAATAGTAAAGTTGTTCCCATTACCTTTTTTCACTTGCTCTGTACCTTTCCTAACTATCCTTCCGACATTGTCCATCAACTTCCATTGCACTCTTCCATTATCCGGCGAAGCGATCGACACTTTTACTTCATTAAATACCGGGTTTGGAGAAATAGCCAGTTTACCGGTGATAAATGGTATTGAAACAGAAACAATGTTTGAATATTTGAATGTGCCATCAATATCAACCATTTTCAGCCTGTAATATAATCTCTGCGATGATTGATTAACTGCATCATTATCGGTAAATGCATAATTAAATGATCCGCCTGTATTGTTACGGCCATTGGCAGTTACATTTCCAATACCGCTATAACGAATACCATCTGCGCTTCTTTCTATTACAAAATGAGAAGTGTTTACTTCATTCTCAGTTTTCCAATT
>CBFGXP010000177.1:0-8465 GCA_965652775.1 uncultured bacterium | reverse complement strand
GATTTGATTTCAGTAGTTCGAAATTAGGAGCCGGTGTTTATATCATTGAGTTCCGCAATAGCAAGGGTGCTTTGCTGGAATCAAAACAATTGGTTGTTACGAGATAACAAATGAAATGATGGATATTAGAAAACCCTCTTTGATCAGAGGGTTTTTTATTTTAACTATTTTTTTAACAACTTAAATGCATGTGTCCATTGATTTCTTATAAACCCGGGGATACACCAGAGTATGCAAAGAGGTTCGATAACCCTTGCTGCCTCCACTTTACCCATGTCTTCCGTTTCCCAGCCAAATGATGTAAGAATATCGGTAACTGTTTTTTTAGCGGGGTCATCATTTCCACAAATAAACATTGTAGGAACAGTGCCGTTAAAGTTTGGCTTGTACATAAGGGCATTTCCTACGCAGCTGAAAGCTTTGACAATTTTAGCATCCGGCAACTGCTTTTGAATTTTTTCCATTAATGATTCTTCCAGCGTTGTAAAAAATTTCAATACTCCATTATCAGGTGGCACTGTTGCAATGGGATTTGTGGCATCAATAATTACTTTATTGCTCAGGTGCTCTTTGCCAGCGAGATTAATGGCATCTTCCACCACAAGACCGCTGACTGCTAACACGATGATCTCTCCAAACTGCGCTGCATCCTGGAATGAACCGAGCGATCCATGTTGATTTTCATTTTTCCATTTTAATACTTCTTCTTTGCTGATATTGCGTGTGCCAAGCATTGCCTGGTGACCTTCTTTTAAAAAACCCGTTGCGAGTACACGGCCAACAATTCCACTTCCGATTATTCCGATTTTCATATTTCCTGTTTGTGATTAATAATTTAGATTTACAAAAATTACGAAAAAATTCATGGCTAATTCGAATCTCAATAGTGGAAAAGATTTCTTAACACCGGCAGACAAGGAATTTGAGAATAATATTCGCCCGGCACATATTGCTGAATTCTCGGGGCAGTTTCAGATCATTGAGAATTTAAAAATATTTATCAAAGCTGCTAAGATCCGTGGCGAAGCATTGGATCATGTTTTATTTCATGGCCCGCCGGGTTTGGGTAAAACAACACTATCAAGAATTGTAGCAAATGAGATGGGCGTAAAGATCAAAGAAACGTCCGGCCCTGTAATTGAAAAACCAGGTGACCTGGCCGGGCTTCTTACTAATCTTGAACCCAATGATGTTTTATTCATTGATGAGATCCATCGGTTAAGTACAGTCGTAGAGGAATATTTATATGCAGCGATGGAAGATTTTCGGATAGATATTATGATCGACAGTGGACCCAATGCAAGAAGTGTACAGATCAATCTTAATCCTTTTACATTGATTGGCGCCACAACAAGAAGCGGTTTATTGACGGCTCCATTACTTTCTCGGTTTGCAATTAAATCAAGACTGGAATATTACACATCAGATATTTTAAATAAGATCATTCAACGTTCTTCTAAAATCCTCAACACCTCGATTTCGAAAGATGCAATAGATGAAATAAGCAGGAGAAGCCGGGGTACTCCACGAATCGCTAATGGCTTGCTAAGAAGAGTACGAGATTTTGCACAAGTATTGAATGATGGTGAAATTGATCTCGGTATTACACAACATGCATTAAAAGCATTGAATGTAGATGAACATGGATTAGATGATATGGATAATCGCATACTGTCTACGATCATTGAAAAATTCAAAGGCGGGCCTGTTGGTATCACCACCATCGCTACTGCAGTTGGTGAAGAGGCCGGCACACTGGAAGAAGTTTATGAACCTTTCTTAATACAAGAAGGATTTATACAACGTACACCAAGAGGAAGAGAAGTGACAGCAAAAGCCTATGAGCATTTAGGGAAAAAGCCATTTGGGAAAAGTGGGGAGCAGCTTTTATTTTCCTGAAACTATTTCCATTCGTTAATCCAAATACATCTTTCGTTAATTTCGACTTTGAGCAAGGTATTTACTGATTGATATTTCACGACTGGATCCAAAGGATTTGCTTTGTTTTGAAACGAATAAATCAAAGCAGCGTAAAGGGAATTTTCTGTATTTTAAGTTATCTTGGAATGAGTTGGAAGTAAACACAATAAATGTTCTTATCTATTGAAACGCTCCTGGCAACCATCAGGTCTCCTGCTATTATTAATAATTAATTTAATAAGCCAAGCTGCAATTGCTCAAGCCCCTCAGTTACAGTTCCAGCATCTTTCTATGGAGCAAGGATTATCCCAGAACCGGTTGTTTGCAATTGCGCAGGATAAATATGGTTTAATATGGATTGCAACTGAAGATGGGTTGAATCGTTTTGATGGATATAAAGTGGAGGTTTTTAGACATGAACGGGGTAATAAGAATTCTTTACCCGATAATGTAGTTAGATGCTTGTTTCTCGATTCACATGGTATAATGTGGATCGGGACCGGCAATGGACTGGCTTGCTACGATTACCGGTCAAATTCTTTTCAATCTTTTTTTTATGATGGCAACGATAGAAGTTCTCTTTCTTCGAATTGGATCTCAGTTATCAACGAAGACGCACGTGGTACACTTTGGATAGGTACCAATAGAGGTTTATACTCCTTCGATAAAACGAACAAATACTTCCAACGCTTCGTGCACATTGATAATTCCAATTCAATCTCCGGAGATTATATCAATGACATCGAATTTGCTCCTGATGGGAAAATGTGGATCACAACAAGCAATGGTTTGAATAGATTTGATCTATCCACAAAAAAATTCACTTCTTTTTTTAATGATCCAAATGACAGCGGCACATTATTCGGCAATAACCTCACTAAAATGGCTATTGACAAATTTGGGAATTTATGGACAACCGTGTATCAAACGCTTGCCCTTGAGTGTTTCGATACAAAAACGTATCGCACCAGGCATTTTACAAACTTTATCGAGAAACAAAAACATATTCCCTCCAATTATATACGCGATATTTTTATTGACAAGAGCGGAAGGCTTTGGGCAGCGACGAATGCGGCTGGTTTGATACTTTTCCTGCCGGACAAAAATCTTTCTTATGAATACCAGGCCGATCTTCTTGATCAAAAAAAACTGCAATCCAATAGAATAAGCGGGATATTTCAGGATCAATCAGGTATGGTCTGGTTGTCTACTTTTACCGGGGCGGAACGATTTAATCCTGATGAGTCCAAATTTATTCTTTACCGGTTTCCATCAGATAAATCTGAAACCGTTGCCTATAAATCGGTGAGGGCAATTGCAGAAGACTCGTCTTATCGTCTTTGGATTGCATCGTCTAACGGCGTATACGTTTTAGATCGAAACACAGGAACATATATTAATTATCAATGGAAGCAAAACGATCCATATTCCCTGAACGACAATGATGTTTATTCACTTTGCTGTGATTGGTCTGGTAATATGTGGGCTGGCACGGTTGCAGGCCTGAACTACTTTGATCCTGTTCGTAAAAACTTTCGAGAGGTATATGCTCAGCAAGATACTTTCAAAGGAGTTGCTTGTGTGCATCGTATTGTGCCTGATAAGAATGGTGATTTATTACTTGGCAGTAACGCCGGCCTATCAGTATATAATTTTAAAAATGATGCTGTATATGAGTTGATGAATAATGCAATTCGGACTGTTTGGGCAGACAAACGTGAAATTCTATGGATTGGAACGCTGACTGACGGACTAATCAAATATAATCGACTTACAAAAGAAAAGGAGCATTTTAGAAACGTATTAGGTGATACATCTTCCCTCGCATCAAATTTTGTGTCATCAATCACGCAGGACCAAGATGGGAAAATCTGGATAGGTACGAAATCGGGGCTATGCCGCTTTGACGAAATGACGCGCAAGTTTTCCACCTTTACTGAAAAAGATGGATTGCCAAATATGAATGTGACGCAATTGATGGTGGATGATAAAAACCGGATTTGGATGGCTACGTATAAAGGCATAAGTATGCTGAATGAATCCCGTACTAATTTTACCAACTATGACCCGGGCGATGGTTTACAGGGATATGAATTTGTTGCCGGATCTGCGTTCAAAACACATGATGGATATTTCTGTTATTATGGTAAAAACGGCATCAATCTCTTTCATCCGGATTCGATCCAAACAAATAAATTTAAGCCGCCGGTGACCTTAAAGCGGATCAGGATTTTTGACAAGGAACTGGAAATGGATAGCTCTTATTCGGATTTGAGATCACTTAAACTATCGTATAAACAGAATTTTTTTTCCTTTGAATTTGCTGCCCTCAACTACGATCATCCTGAAGAAAATCAATATGCCTGTCAACTTATCGGCTTTGATAAGAAAATTGTGGCCCTTGGAACGAATCGTGTGATCAATTATACAAATGTACCTCCCGGCAACTATACGCTAAAAGTAATTGCTTCAAATAATGATGGGGTTTGGAATGAGACAGGTTTTGAAGTAAAGATCGTCATCATTCCTCCGTTTTGGGCTACCTGGTGGTTCAAGGCAATTGTCGTACTTGTATTTCTTGGCGCCGTGTTTCTTTTCTTCAAGCTACGCGAAAATAGGATCAAAAAAGAGCAGGCCCGTCAAACGGCGATCAATAAACAGATCGCAGAAATAAGAATGATGGCTTTGCGTTCACAAATGAATCCACATTTTATTTTTAATTCACTAAACTCCATTCAGCACTTTATTACAACCCACGAAAAGGACGAAGCGCTTCACTATCTTTCGAAGTTTTCAAAACTGATAAGAAAAATCCTTGAGAACTCACGTCAGAATACTGTGAGTATAAGCAATGAGCTGGAATTATTGCAACTTTATATTCAGCTCGAACAACTCCGTTTCAGCAATAAGTTTGATTATCATATTAAAGTTGATGAAAAAATCGATGTTGAAAACATAGAGATCCCTCCTTTGCTTATTCAGCCCTATATTGAAAATGCTATTCAGCATGGGTTAATTAACAAAAACAGTAAAGGTGATTTATGGCTTTCCCTTGAAAGATATAATGGATCACTCATTTGCAAAATTGAAGATAACGGCATTGGTAGAGAAAAGGCGCAGCAGATCGAACAAAAAAAGATCTCAAGACATATTGCCCTCGGGATAAAAGTAACCAACGAACGTATTTCAAACTTATCCTCTTTGCTTGATTACAAAATAGAAGTGGTTATTGAAGATCTATATAAAACACAGGAGTATGCAGAGGAATTACCAGAAGCTCTCGGAACAAGAGTTACGATTTCCATTCCTGTTAAAGAAGAAGCATGAGAATTTGTTAATTGAATAATTAAAACACGTTGAATGATTCGAACAATTGTCATAGAAGATGAAGAACACAGCCGCAAAATGCTGATGGAAATGCTGCACGAGCATTGCCGGCAGTTAAATGTAATAGGCGATGCTGATTCGGTTAAAACGGGTTTAGCAGCAATAGCAGAAGCAAGACCGGAACTTGTATTTCTTGATATTGAATTACAATCAGAAACTTCATTTGAGATACTGGAAAGACTTCCTGAAATAAATTTTGAATTGGTGTTTACCACAGCTTTTGATCATTATGCACTGAAAGCAATAAAATTTTGTGCGATTGATTATCTGCTCAAGCCGATAGATTTAAATGAACTCAGGATCGCGGTTACAAAGGCTGAAAAAAGGCTGAATCGTGCATACCTGAACAAGAACCTGGAAGTACTGGTCAATAACTTAAAAAGCGGTTCTCAGAATAATCACAAGATTGCCTTATCCACGCTTGAAGGTTTATTGTTTGTAAATGTGAGTGATATTATTTATTGTGAAAGCAATGGACCTTACACACATTTTATTTTGAAGCATGCAGGCAAAATTGTAACCTCCAAACATTTAAAAGAGTATGAAAATTTGTTAAGTGGGTATGACTTTTTCCGCATTCATAAATCTTACCTGATCAATCTAAGGGAAATTCAAAAATATATTCGCGGTGAAGGGGGGCAGTTGATCATGTCTAATGGCGCGTCACTTTCTGTATCAAAACAACGTAAGGAAGATTTTCTTAATATTTATGCCGGCTCTTAAAAGATTTTTAAGACTGGTTAAAGAAATGTCTTATTTGAATTAGCGACAAACTAACTTTTATATAATTTACCAAATGGCTATAACTACTCGACTTTCTACCAACCCGGATTCTGTGTCAGATTTGGATTCAATGTTCTTTCATTTAATGGAATACTCTCGAGGTAGTCTCTGCCGACATTGAAATTATATCCTCCTGGTAGTATGGTTCTATACGGATCAACAAAACCACCAGCATTTGTAGGAACTACTAAATTTGGTGCATATTCTGAGGCCAGATAAGGGAAGCCCAATGGACGTTTATTTGAAAATAAATTATGTGCTCTCCATCGGCGCCAGTCATCATAACGGAAACCTTCACAACCCAATTCAACAGCTCTTTCTCTTCTCACTTCATTAAGTTCCTCCGATACTGCGTAACCCCAGTCAGCATAATTAAGCCTGTTTGCATCTGCTATTACACTAAAGTTGGGCATGCCTGCCCTGCTGCGTAATAAGTTTAAAGATTTTGCATAATCAGGCGACTGGCCCAATTCCAATTTTGCTTCGGCATAATTCAGCAAGGCCTCGGCATAACGAAAGATCACGGCTCCTGTTTCACAGGAAGTACTAAAACCCTGTGCGCCGCCTGCGGTTGGATCTTTTGGATCTACCCCTTTATTAAGCTGGAAGCCTGTATAGTTCTTGCGGGCACCAGTTCCATCTAAGAAGGGTTTTGTAAATAGCATTAAACCGGCTGAATTATTCCACATGGTTTGTCCGGGTATCCAGATCACCTGGCCAAGTCTCGGGTCACAGTCCGTTCCGATTTTTGTTAAGAATGCAGAGCCTTTAACCGAAGACGCAACGGTTCCATAATCATAAGGCAAGCCCGTTTTTCCCAAATAATTTTGAACCAACTGATAAGTTACACTGACCTCGTTAGTGGATCTTGTAACAAATGTCTGAAAATTATGAGCGAACATGTTTTGCGTTTCATCGAACTTACACCACAAAGCAATTTCAGGATTGGTACTTAAGTCTCTCGAACTAAAAAGCGAATTGTAATCAGAACCGGGTTTACCAGTATTGCTAATTCCAACTATATATTTATTGGGAATTTGCAGTTCAGTTACAGCATCAACTGTCGCCTGGAAATATTTATTTGGATCTGCACCTGGTGTTCCGAAAGGAGTTCCTGCATGGTACTTTTGCCAGCTCCCTTCAAACAAAGCTACCCTTGATTTGAAAATTAAAGCAACTTCCTTACTCACACGGTTATTAGTACCGACGGCATCCTTGCGGAGTTTTAATTTTTCCACTGCCCTGTCTAAATGCCATAATATAGAATCCACTACTTCAGTTCTTTTAGTTCTTGCATTATATAATGCCGGATCATCCATCAGCATGGAATTAGTGTACCAGGGCACATCACCAAATAATCGCACTTTTTCAAAGTAAAGCCAGGCCTTAAAAAAATGTGCTTCCCCAACAAAATGATTTATGTTGTTCGGTACATCTTTTACCTTTTGATAGTTTTCAAAAAAGATATTTACAGAACGGATATTTGTCCAGTTCCAACTCCCACCGGAAACGGTCGCTGTTCTTGTACTATTCAACTGTGCTGCGGGTGCGGACCTTATCTGGTGATCTGAACCAAAAACTGCATCACTACCAATGTTCCCTATAAAAAAATCAGAAGCAATACTCCCCAGGGTTCTGAAATGTGGCAACACTCTATAAAACTGCAATGTATAAGTTTCAAGATCCTGCCATGTTTTCCAATATTGTGAGTTGGATATCTGATCCTGCGGGGGTTTATCAAGATTTTTAGAGCAGGCAACCAGACTCATTGTAACTATTATGTATAAATATCTTTTCATATTGACATTGGTTTTCCCATTTAAAATGTCAGGTTAATACCAAATGTTATTGCAGACTGTGAAAAATAAGATTTACCATTTCCAGTCGGACCTACATTTGCAGTTTCAGGATCAAAATGATCTGGCATTTTTGTTATGGTTGCAAGGTTCTCACCAGATATGTAGAGATATATATTTTGAAGCTTTGATTTTTGTAAAATGCGATCAGGCATATGATAACCCAATTGCGTATTCTTAAGCCTTGCATAGGCCGCATTTAATAAATACTTTGTTTGTGTGATCTGGTTTTTTTCATTCATTTTTGGATCCACGTAGGCTCTTGGAAAATAAGATTCCGTATTCTTGCCAAGCCCTTTGTATTTATCTGCATCAACATCCCTGTAATAATCCAGGTGACCCGGAAAAAGAGAATTCCCGCCGAATCCCCAGAACATATTGCCACTTAACATCAGGTCTCTTTTAGCAACCCCCTGCCAGAACATGGAGAAATCGAATCCTTTCCATTCGCATTGCAGCGTTAAACCGTATTGATATCTTGGTGTTGTATTACCAATAATTTTTCTGTCACCGGGATTA
>CBFGXP010000176.1:0-8495 GCA_965652775.1 uncultured bacterium | reverse complement strand
GGCAAATAATAAGCAGTAACCCACACATCATGTTTCGATACATTGATCGTAAATTTTATTCCTGTCTCTTTCAGGAAACCATATCTTTTTTCTTCAAATAAAACATTCATGGTCTGGTCCGGCTTTCGTATTTGATCATAATAGCCGTACTTCCAGAGGATGCCAATCCCAACAATGTTTTGTTTTAAGTCAAACGCACTGCGCATATGGGACCCCGCCAGGAACCCTAATCCTCCGGCGTAGGTTTTTAACGGTTGACCGACACCGAACTCCATACAGAAGTAAGCAACTTTTTTCTTATACTCTGGATTGATGCTATATGGATGCTTAAAAGAGAAACTCATTACAACGATATTAGTAAACCACTATTCTACCAGAGCAAAGGCTCGGGTGGCCGGTTACTTTTGGAATAATCAGATTCAGAATACCTTCTCTGTATTCGGCAGTCGTAAATTCTGCGTCAGTTTTTTCGGGCAAAAGTATTTGTCTCTCAAAATAGTTCACATCGAATTCATGAATTTTTGGTTTGCTTGCCAAACCACCCTGATCTTTGTGCATCACTTTAATTATCAACATATCCTCTTGAACAAGAATGCCGATATCCTCCTTACGAACACCGGGCAATGAAACTTCAATTTTGAAGAAATTATCAAACTCGTCCATGTTGATTGCTGGTTGTGCCATACATCCTTTTTGACGCTTCAATAATTCTTCTACTTCCGGCATCGGAACATATCGTCCAGGATAAGCTGAACAGTCTGCAATATGGGCTAAGTTTTTAACCATCGCTAACAAATTGTCTCAGTGAAGTTAGATCATAGCAGCAGGCGATTTTGCTGATAAGAACAGTCAATGACTATGATTAAAATCAGGAGGTTGGCAGTGACCAAAAGCCAGGCTGTTAAAAGTATTCATATTTTGGAACTCTGATCTTATGCTGGTAGAATAAAGGGATTTTTCCCGCTTTTGGTATCTCTGCTTTACCTATTTTTTCAATTTTTTTATTGCCAATAATATCTTGGCTTTGATTAGGCAAGCTCTTTTTCACTTCTGAAGAGATTATATTGGAAAAAACAAATTTTAGATCGGCCATATATCAAATATCGTCTAAGGTATACCCATTGACAATGAGATTAGTCATTATAGATTATGAACTTAGTTGAATCATGGTTGGATTGCATGAGTGACAGATTTGCCCAGGATCATATAAACTAACCTTTGCGTACACTAACAGATTGGGACTAATGGATAGAACGCAGGAATATATGACTTCTCAACTTTAAGTAACTTTGATTCAGCTTTTTTTACTGTTAACCTGCGATTGACTTTTAATGAAACATTTTATTTTATTAATTGGCAATACCCTGCAATCGAGTGACACAGCTTATATCCTTTTACCGCTGTTATTCTGTATGGGCCCTATTTGATCCGGGCCGTTAACGAACTTTCAGCCGGTCGTTTTATATTCTCATATCAATAACGTGTTATTAAGGCAATATGACCATAATCTTTCAACCAATCATTATCTGTAAAATAAACTTTGCCATTTTTTTGAAGAACCGTTTCGATCAATTCATCAACAGCATCAGGTAAAATTTTATGTGCAGTTTTCGGCGGCCGTAAATACAATTTATAATCATTAGCCGTTACGAAACCCGGACAACGGTAATCTTTTTCCACAAGTAATTTAAATGCTTTACCTTCTTTAGCGGCTTCCCAAATGTCCTGGATACCACTGACACCCCGATGCTCACCGATGGTTTCTTTAAACTCATTTACCACTTGTTTGCGTTCATTCTGTAAATGTTCGTGCATAGCGGGCCATACAAGATCTGAGATCGATTTCAGATTTTCATAACCGTAACTGCCGTGTACTTTGTGAATAATATTCTTCTTATGTTTTGATACCTTTTCAAACAAGAAACTCTCCTTTTCAGGGGCGAGCACGATAAGCGAACCATCTATTCCCAAATAAGTATCCAATCGCTTATCAATCTCCAGGTAAAAACCTTTAAAGCGAATTGCCTCGAACTCCTTTTTGTCTTTTTCAAATGACTTTACATGTGAGTACCCTGCAAGGGAAGTGCTGCGTGCAGGCCTTGAATAAACATAATCGTCTTCATTTTTCAATGGCCAGTGATCTCTCTTAATTTCAGAAAGAATATTCCAACTGGCCTCAAAAAGCCTTGCTTCTTTTTCAGTCAGCATCAGCACATAATAAGGTTGATCGTAATTTATTTTATAGAGTAGATCCCTTATTTCAAAATTGTCATCAACCATTATCTTTTCTTTCACCGGGAAAGGAAAATGCACCAAAAGCTTTACATCGGAAGAAATGTATAATCCTAACCCTTCAGTATTATAAATAAAATCGATCTCTTTCAATAAATCATCCAATGATTGAAACAATGACTCTACGTCTTTTTCGGGATGTTTGAATTGAAGCAATTGCTTTGCCTTGTCTACAGCCTTCTTAACTTCTAATTTATCAACTCTCCGGTCGGGTGACGTTCGATGGGTGGGGATAATAATTGACACACAAATCTGTCCTCTTCCACGCTGTAGGATCAGTAAATCTTTGCTAATTAGTTTATTTTTCATAATGAAATTCTTTTTGAATTTGAACAGATCTGGTTTTTCGTTTCATAATCAAAGCAATAGCCTGGATATAACAGTTCTTCATATATTTTGAAGAAATGGAGCAGTCTCAAAATTTTATTTAAAGACTGCTCTTGTAAAAGGTTGACTGATCGCCAGGAATACAGGTAACAGTCTTATTCTTCTTCAAATGCAAATTCTGGTGTTTCGATTTCCAGTTTATTTTCGACACTGGTTACACCTGGTGCATTCCATGCCGCAGTTTGTGCGTCTTCTTTTTCCGCAAAAGATCTGACCGTTCCCCGAAGAACAACTTTACTTCCACTGATTTCAGCAGTGACTTTTCCCGAATCAATCGTAGCACTTCGGTGAAATGCAGCTGCAATTTTATTGCGGATTTCAGAAGGAGAGATTTTCGGTTTTACAATGATTAAGTTAGCCACTGACCGTACTCCCGTGAGATTTTCAATTGCCGACTTTGCGTTAGTGCGCTGGTATTCCCATTCTACTTCGCCTTCCAACCTTACATGTCCATCTTCGACCTTGATTTTAATTTTTTCTTCCTGCACAGCAGAGTGCCATTTTAGAGCGTTAACGATTGCATCTGCAATTTCAGCGTCGGTTTTTTGGAAGATCGAGGAAACGCCGACCTGGATATCTTCAGCCACAGCTTTTACACCTGACACTTTTTTTGCAGCATTTTCGGCCGCCCTTTTTTTAAAGTAGGAGTCAACCTGCCCGGAAAGGGTAACAACGCCGTTCTTAACGGCCACACCTATTTCGGAGGAACTCAAATATGGTTGCCATTTAAGTTCTTCCATTACATCTTTTTGAATTTGGGAATCACTTTTCATTTGACATAGTTTTAATGTGATTAAGAATTAGATTTCGACCCTTTCAAAGTAAGGACAAACAATTACGAATCCCTATGAGGGTCGTCAAACCTACTGGTGATTGGTATCAGAAAATTGATTTTCTTAAGGGGCTGGTGGGTTTATAGCAATTATTGTAATGAATCAATATAGCGATTCATAAGCTTAAGATACCTGCCTGCTTCTTCGATGGCTTTTTGTTGGGTTTTATGACTTAAAGCAGTTCGGCCACGCAGACTATTCACCTTTGCCCTTACATTGGCGCGGTAACTTTTATAATAAATTAATAGATTTTTATCATCTTCAGTCTTCATCGTTGGAAATTTTGCGTTGTAAAAATCAATAAACACAGAAGAAAGATCCTGCTTGTCAAATGAATCAAGGTCCATACAAAGAAATGCTACTTCATTCAATACATCAATTTGGCGGAAAGCATCATTAAATTCGATACAATCAAAGGGCTGTGGAGACGGCAACAGAAAAATATTCCTGGAATGTAAGTCGCCGTGACAATCCCTGAAATATCCCGCTTTTAGTCTTTCGCCCAGCAATTCTTTATTTTTTTCCATGAAATCATTGGATGTGTGAATTGCGTGATCAATAATGTCTCTATTCTCACTTCCAAGATTATTTTCCAAAAATTCCTTTTCGGTTGCCAGGTCGGCGAATTTTTCTTTTATATCCATGAAATCTTTATCGTCTATGATAGTTGTGTTTTGATGAAACTGCACTATTTTTTCGGCAAGGTTCTTAATGTCAGCCTCACTTAGCTTATTATTGAACAATAGCGCATCCATCTGCTTTTCTCTATCCATTTTATGCATCCTGACGCAATGGTCCAATAGTTTTCCTTCATCACCACCTATTATGATACGGTCATTTAATTCATGAATGGGTTGTACGTCGATGTAAATACCTTCCGTCAATCTATTATTTAACTCAATTTCCCTTGCGCAAAAATGTCTTCTCAATTCTATTGTAGAAAAATCAAGAAATGAATATTGTATAGGTTTTTTGATTTTATAAACAAACTGGTCGCCGATTATCACCCAGGATATATGCGTTTCAATTAATTCACGATGACGGGTGAATTCAGGAAATTTTCCTTCACTAAGTAATTTATTGATCTGATCTTTTATCATCTTTTTTTTGTAAATGATCTATAGCCTTTTGCAGCATATCATTTATGTTGTAATCAGTAGAGCTCAATATTAAATGTGGTGCGTTAAGTGGTTCCCATTGTTGCTTAATTAATTTATAGACTTCAACATCTGCTTCGCTATAAGTTCTTTCTTTTTGTAATCGCTGCATGATTATATCTTCGTTGGCTCTTATTTCAATAAAAGAAATTTCTGCGCTGTTCTTAATTTCTTCTAGAAGCCTGTTCCTGATATCGTTTTTATAAAATGTAGCATCGAGCACAACATTAGTGTTTTCATTAATAGCCCTTTTTGTTTTTTCCAGTATTTCCCTATAAACGATTTCCTTTTCTTTATCTGAATAAGTACGTGTCGCCAAAAGCTCCTTTCTCAGGCGGTCGCTGTTGATGTATGCTGCATTGGTTAAGCCGGCAAGTCTTGAAGCAAAATAACTCTTCCCTGTGCCCGGTAAACCAAAAACAATTACGACGGTCGGGATTTGAGTTTTTATTTCCACTTGTTTTAAACTTGTTATTTAGATTATCATTTATCCATTACCAATACAGCCGCCCCATGGACTTTGCCATTCCTTAGGTCATTTAATGCATCGTTAGCCTGGTCTAAAGAATACGTCTGAATTTGAGTTCTGATCGGGACCTGTGGCGCTAGTTTTAAAAACTCTTGGCCATCTTTCCTGGTAAGATTCGCCACAGAGCGGATCATTCTTTCTTCCCATAAAATTTTGTAGGGGAAAGAAGGAATATCACTCATGTGGATACCTCCGCAAACGATGATGCCCCCTTTATCTACATTCTTTAAAGCATTTGGTACAAGATTGCCAACAGGAGCAAAGATGATCGCGGCATCCAATTTTTCAGGTGGTGGTTGGGAAGAATCACCAGCCCAGATGGCTCCAAGTTTCAAAGCAAATGTTTGTGCATCAGTATCACCGTCCTTTGTGAATGCAAAAATTCTTTTTCCCTGATAAATAGCAAGCTGAATCAGAATATGCGCTGCGGCACCAAAACCATAAATACCAAGATCAGTTACGTGTTCACCGATCATAGTATAGGAACGATAGCCAATCAATCCTGCGCAAAGTAAGGGGCTTCCAGATGCATTGGCATATTGTTCGTCCAGTGGAAAACAATATTTTTCATAGGCGACTGTATATTCGGCGTAACCACCATCAATCGTATATCCGGTGAATAAGGCATTATCACAAAGATTTTCTTTCGCTATTTTGCAATACTTACAAGTGCCACACGTATAACCGAGCCAGGGAATTCCTATGAGGTCTCCATTATTTAAATTCTTTACCTGTGCCCCTTTTTTTACAACAATTCCAACAATTTCGTGTCCGGGTACCAGTGGCAATTTTGGATTTATTAATTCCCCGTCTACGATATGAAGGTCAGTGCGACACACTCCGCAGGCAATGACTTTTACCAGCACCTGCTGATCGTTTGGTGATGGAACAGGAATTGTCTTCAACTTCAAAGGCTGCCTTAGTTCTTCAAGTAACATTGCCCGCATTAAAACAGGTGTATTCATCATAAATAAGAAACAAAATTATCCTTAAATCCATTGTACAACAGTTGAAAAAGTAAGGTCCGATCATAAGCAGAAATCCAGGATGATCACGAACAGTTCAAGGGCTGATTAAGGTCCTTGTTTTGATTTGATCATTTGACATAAATTAGCCCGTATTCTTTAAAGCAATTATTATGACAACTTATACTGATAAGCAATTGCATGAATTGGCTCGTAAACGAGTCGATTTCCGCCGGCACTTAATCGTTTATTGCATAATTAATGGAATGTTCTGGATAATTTGGTATTTAACTGGTCATGGATATCCGTGGCCTTTATGGCCGATGGCCGGATGGTCCATTGGTCTAATCTTCCATTACGTTTTTGAATTTCGCAGTCCAAAATTTCTATCAGAAGAAGAGGAATTCAATAAGTTGAAAAATAAGGAAGTTAATCACCAGGCATGATTTAAGATTGCAGTAGCAACAGAGAAGGTGTCTACAACAGATAAACGATGTCAGGGCAACTTAAAATGAATATGCGTCTCGCTTAGCCTTTCATAAAAGTTCCTCCCTTGCCGCCTGCGGCGGGCTTGGCTAAATCAATTCAATTTTTGTCGACTGCGCTCCCTTTTCCCATGCAAACAAGTTTGCATGTGTTCGCAAATAAAAATGCCCGCTGTCGCGGGAACTTGAATTGATTGGCGGAGAGAGAGGGATTCGAACCCCCGGACCTTTTGGGTCAACGGTTTTCAAGACCGCCGCATTAGACCGCTCTGCCATCTCTCCGGCGCAAAAATAGCCTTGCACCGCCTATTGGCAAAATCGTTTTTGTAAAAAATCTTTTGCTGTTTATATGAAGTGTGTTATACGCTGACCTCAGAGATCCGTGATCACTTTATATTTCGGCACCAATGCTTTCATGATCGCCCAGGCAATAAGATATGCAACTGCACAAAATGCAAACATGATCGTGTATGACGTTGTCATTTGACTATGCACTAAAGGTTTTTGGATCTCCAATAGTTTATCAAAAGAGGTTGGATCGACATTTTTTAATTGATCTGCAACTTCCTTGGACAGGCCTTTAAGGTCGATCTTGTCCAGGCTAACAACATCTCCAAATTTGGTGGTAAGTTTCATCGATTGTATCCTGGAAATATAATCGCCTAATCCCATCGCTTTTGCAGCAACCCATGATTCGGCAATACCGGCCGCTTTGTATGAATCAAATAACCACCCTCCCACTTTTGATACAATTACACCGCCAATTCCTCCTGCCATGCCGCCGATTCCTACAACAGTTCCAATCGCTTTTTTGGGAAACATATCACTAACCGTTGTAAAAATATTTGCACTCCATGCCTGGTGAGCGGATGTTCCAATACCAATCAGCAAAACAGGCACCCAATAACTATAACCACCTAATGGTTGAGCTAACAAAACAACCAATGGAATTATGGCGATCATCAGCATCGCTTTCATCCTGCCATCATACGGAGAGTATCCTTTTTTAAAGTAATACATGGGAAACCAGCCACCGCCAACACTCCCAATCATTGTCATTGTGTAAAGTACTGCTAATGGAATAGCAACTTGTGTACTACTCATTCCATATTGTGATGTCAGATAGCCAGGCAACCAAAACAAGAAAAACCACCATACACCATCAGTTAAAAATTTACCAACTGCAAATGCCCATGTTTGTTTATAACTTAACAATTTTACCCATGACACTTTTTCTTTTGTGCCTGCACTAAGTATCTGGTCTTCTTTATCTGAATTAATATATTCTAATTCGGCAGCCGATAGTCTTTTTTGTTCCGTAGGCTTCTCATAAAAAACAAGCCAGAAAATTAACCAGAGAAAACCTATGGCACCCACCAGAATAAATGCAATTTCCCAACCCCAATTTTTGCCTATCCAGGGAACAGTAAGTGGTGCAAGTACGGCACCAATATTCGCACCGGAATTAAAAATACCTGTTGCAAATGATCTTTCTTTTTTGGGGAAATATTCCGCGGTTGCTTTTATTGCTGCGGGAAAGTTACCAGCCTCGCCGAATGCAAGTACGGCACGGGCAACCATGAACCCGGCAACGGAAACACTCAAAGCAGTAATTCCAAAAAGCCCCAGCACAGTATTCAACGCTTCACCAAGAGGAATTGCTAATGCATGGATCATTGCGCCAATACTCCAGATTATGATGGCCCATGTATAGCCTTTTTTCGTTCCAAGTTTATCAATGATCCTGCCCGCTAAAAGCAGACTGATGGCATAACCAAATTGAAAGACTGCCGTTATGTTGGCGTAATTTGTATTTGTCCAGCCAAAAAGTTCTGAAAGATCTTTCT
>CBFGXP010000175.1:0-8556 GCA_965652775.1 uncultured bacterium | reverse complement strand
TTCCTGTTTCATAGTTGTCACTGGAGAAAGTTCCCATAAAGGGCATATCCAGATGCACATGCGGATCAATACCGCCCGGAAAAACTAATTTACCAGTCGCATCAATGATATCATCTGCATTTACGGGTAGATTTTTTCCAATCGTATGCACAACTTCACCATCGACAAAAATATCGGCAACATAGTCTGCGTCTGCAGTTATAATTCTTCCATTTTTAATCAGGAGCGACATAGTAATGAGTTATGAGTGACCAGTTATGAGTTATGCCTTTCAGGGGCAACCGTTAACTCATAACTTTGAACCTTAAATTTCTGCATTAATGACCAATAAATGAAGCCGCTTACAAAGAATCCTACAAACCAGGCATAATGATAGAGCTCATTTACCCAAAAAGGAAAAGCGTCCTTGCTTATCACTTTTATTTCCAATAAAAAACCGGGCACATTGGGTAATATGCCACACAACAAAGCGATGATTGCATTTTTATTAAACCCGTTTCCAAAACCATACACCCCATTATGTTTATACAGGTCCTCTACAATTAATTTTTGCTTTTTTATGAAATAATAATCGGCGATCATGATGCCTCCTACCGGTCCCAGCAAACTTGAATAAGCGATAAGCCAGGTAAAAATATAACCTGTAGGATCGGCGATCAGTTTCCATGGAAAAATTAACACCCCAATGACACCCGTGATGTAACCTCCCATTCTGAAATTGATCTTCTTTGGTGCAAGATTGGAAAAATCATTTGCAGGACTAACAATGTTTGCTGCAATATTTGTCGCCAATGTAGAAATGGCAACTGCAAGCATTGCAAATGTTACCATTAATTTGTTTTCAAATCTTCCCGCTAATTGCACAGGATCCCAAATTGTATTTCCGTAAATAATAGCCGTTGCTGATGTAACGACAACTCCAATAAATGCAAATAATGTCATGGATGGTGGTAACCCGATTGCCTGTCCTCGTATCTGCGCTTTTTGGCTTTTTGCGTATCGTGTAAAATCAGGGATATTCAAAGAAAGTGTTGCCCAAAATCCAACCATTCCTGTCAATGCAGGAAAGAAATAATTCCAGAATGACTGACCCTGCAGTTTAGAAGGTTGTTCCAAAATAGGTCCCAGGCCATTCGCTGCACTGATGGCCCAGAATAATAATGCAAGTGCAGCAACCGGTAGAAAGATTGCTTTAAACACTAACAACTTTCTTATACTTTCAACACCTAGATAGACAATAAACATATTCAGTAACCAGAAGACCAGGAAACAGATCATCGGCACTGCTTGTGGAAATAAAGAACTGTTATCGATTTCAGGCATAGTGGGATTCCATGCCCGTAAAATGTAATATATAGATGCTCCGCCGATCCATGCCTGTATACCAAACCAGCCGCATGCAACTATAGCACGAAGCATTGCAGGAATGTTTGCCCCTTTTGTACCAAAACTTGCTCTTGCAAAAACAGGAAATGGTATTCCATACTTCGCTCCTGCATGACCGTTCAGTATCATCGGTATTAATACAATTGTATTTCCTAAAAATATCGTAAGTATGGCCTGCCACCAGTTCATGCCTCCGCCGATCAATGAACTTGCCAACATATAAGTTGGAATGCAAAGACTCATACTTATCCATAACGCTGCATAGTTCCATACACCCCATTTTCTTTTTTCCTGTGGGATTGGAGCCAGATCTTCATTAATAAGAGATGAATTGTCCTGCATCTTATTTATTAAGACGGTTATACTGTTTCATTATTCTTAGGACCTTATCCTTTGGCAAACCAAAAACCTTATTTCCATCAATACCCTCCATTGTTTCCCCTGCAAACAAAGCATTGATAATAGCCTCTTCAGTTGCCTGTATCGTTGCGGTGAATAATAAATTCATGGTTTCATTCGCCATGGTCTTGACTTGCTTTTCCTCTTCATTGCTAAATGCATCTTTATTGGCGGTAGAAAATGCAATAAATATATCTCCCGAACTATTACCGCCGATTGCTCCCATTTTTGTTAGCCCTAACGGAATTCTTTGTGCAAGTCGTTTCAATTGGCTGGGAAGTAAAGGTGCATCGGTTGCAAGTACAATTATTATCGAACCAACTTCTTTCTCATAGGTTTGCGGTATTGCACCGGTAGTCACCCCTTGAATTCTTATTGGCAATGTATCAGTCAAATGTTTGCCGACCGGCACACCTGATATCGTTAATTGAGAGCGGCCGCCATGATTCGCCTGTACAAGAATGCCAACAGTGTAACCACCCGCTTCTTTGCTGATCACTCTTGATGATGTGCCAATGCCGCCTTTAAAACTGCAACATATCATACCCGTGCCTCCACCAACACCACCTTCCTTTACCGGTCCTGACGCAGCACTGTCCAATGCACTAAATACATGTTCTTTTTTAACATGTTGTCCATTGATATCATTTAATATTCCGTCATAAGTTTCTGCAACAACTGGATAGGCAAACCAGTAATCTTTAAAAATAGGAGTATAATATTTATGCTGATCCATCCATTGCCATGTAGCATCACGAACGGTCCCAACACTCCCGGTATTCGTTATCAGGATCGGGGTTTCTAAAAAACCTGATTCAGTGATCCAATGTGTACCAGTCATATCACCATTACCATTAAGCGCATAAAAGTTAGCATATACCGGGTGAAATTCTTTTCCATGTGGCAATATAGCTGTAACACCCGTACGAATGGGTCCCTGGCCTTTCACCAGATTTCCGCTGCCTTTTATAATTGTGGAATGGCCAACGGTTACATTTCCTACATCAGTTATTGCGTTATACTTCCCTGGCGTTCCATCAAAAGGAATTCCATAATCCCTTGCACGTTTGGTTTGAGCTGACGCAGATATAGAAACCAGAAATAAAAAAGTGAGGAAGAATTTCATACAGTTAATTTTAATTTCACGCAAAGCCGCTAAGATAAAATACAAAAGACGCAAAGATTTTGGGCTTAGCGATTCTTTGCGTCCCTGTCTGCCGACAGGCAGGTTCATGAAATATTATTGAACATATCCGTCAGCTATCGATATCGCATCGCTGATCATTGCCAGTCCTTCATCAACTTGTTCTTTATTGATACAAAGCGGTGGCGCAACGAAAATATAATTCCATCGTACAAACGTGTACATGCCAAGATCTTTTAACCTTGCGGCTACTTTATTCATCACCGTCATTTCGTCCGGCTTTGCATTATAGGGTGCCATTGGTTCTTTGGATTTTCTATTCTTCACTAACTCAATACAACCAAGCAAACCTGTGTTTCGCCAATCACCTATTGATAGATGTTTCTTTTTTAACTCCTCCATTCGTGCATCAATATATTTTCCCATTGCTACTGTATTCTCAATTAAACCGTCATCCTCATAGATCTTTAGTACTTCCAGGCCGGCAGCACAACACACAGGATGGGCAGAATAAGTTAGACCGAGGAAAAGAACCTTGTCATCGAACTGTGATGCAATTTTATCTGAAACAATCAAAGCACCAAGTGGTAAATAACCAGAAGTGATCCCTTTCGCTGTTGCGATCATGTCCGGTATCACCCCGTGATTTTCGACAGCAAACCATTTACCTGTTCTTCCCCATCCGCTCATCACTTCATCGGCAATCAATAAAATACCATGCTGATCACAGATTTCACGCATTTTTTTGAGATAGCCGCCTGGATATTTCAAGCAACCGGATGACCCGGATTCACCTTCAAGAAGGATCGCGGCAATGTTTTGAGGACCTTCAAATGCGATCACTCTTTCCAAATTAGCGACAGCATCTTTAAGCAAATTTTCTTCGCCGTATTCCCAACGATAAGCAATAGGAATATCGAAATGAACAAAGTTGGGTGCTTGTTGTGCATCCGAAGCAAGTTTGCGCGGATCACCACCAGCAGACATGGCACCGTAAGTTGCACCGTGATAAGCCTGGTAACGGGCAAGGATCTTGTGCCGGCCGGTATACATTCTGGCCAGCTTCACTGCATTATCGATTGCTTCAGCGCCACCGATCGTAAACAACGTTCTGTTCAAACCCTTTGGTGCAAGTGATGCAACCTTTTTTCCTAATTCACCACGGGCTTTTGTTACACAGCTTGGTGTCACATAACTTATCTCCTGCATCTGTTTCATCACTGCCTCTGTTACCCGCTGGTTGCCGTGCCCAATATTTACATTCATCAGGCCCGATGAAAAATCAATATATCGCTTGCCATCATAATCATACAAATAAACTCCTTCACCATATTTAACAGCAATTGGCGCAATTCCTTTTTGCTTGCTCCATGAAAATAAAGTGTGATCCAGGTTATCCTGGATGATCTCCTGTGATTCCGAAACTGTCTTCGTACTCATTTATTTTGAATTTTAAATTGAATGTTGAATTGAATTCATTTAAAATTTATCATTCAACATTCAAAATATTATTTAATCGCTGCTTTGGTTTAATTCTTCAGATGCATGCCCTTTTTTAATGTTACATGCATTCTCCGAACGGGCTCCGATGTAAATTTTTCATTGATGAGTATTGCAGTGATCTTGATCAAAACTGTAACAGGTTTTTCCTTAGAATCATTATGCAAACAAAAATCATAAGCCCTGTCACCAGGTTCCATCCGGCCAAACTCATTCACACCTTTTCCTTTTTTAATAAAACGGAATTGCTCTCCACTCTTAAACAATTCTGCATTCTCATTTTCTACTATCCAGAAATTTATATGCTGACCGGTATCGAGTTTTGTAAGATAAGATGGTGCGTCAAGCGCCACGGCAGCTAATGGGCTATATTTAGGAAATTTCTCAATAGCCCGGCTCGAATTAGCGCTAAGTGTTTTCGCAGCCTCCTGGTAAACCTGTTGTCCATTTTTATCAGCGCATACATAATAACTCCACGCTATAGTATTCTCAGGCAACACAAAATTGAATGTTACTTTACTGCTGCCAGGTGCGGTCAATGGATTTACTTTTATTGTCCGGTCCTGGAAGTTGCTAATGACAGTGTCCGATCTATCAATAAAGGTTTCTACCTCGTTAGTATATGTTGTGTCGTAATATTCATCAAAATATACTGTGGTATTAAAACTTTGGGTTGCCGGGCTCGCAGGAATACGCTGTATCTTGTATTTGCAAACTCTTGGCAAGAGGGCAGAATTTGCAAAGCGGAATTTATAGATACCGGTTTTTGTGATCCTGATCGCCTTATTTTCGATCTTACTTGTTTTGTACTCCATGAATTTTGAAGAATATGGCATCTCCACGATCTCAACTTCTTTCATCTCTTTACCGTTTGTTTCTTCAAAACTAAAAATGAGTTCGTCTCCTTCGGCGAAACCAAAATAAACCATTTCTTCAGCCTTAATACCAACCTTTATCGAACTTTCAGCAACATCAATCGGTTTTTGCCCATAAGAAACGCCTGCGGATAAAACCAGGGAAAAAATTAATGATAAAGATGCCATTATAAATACCTTTCTCATAGTTAAGTTTAATAGAGCTTAGAATTACTAAAAAAGACTGTTTACTGGCTCCAAACAAGTTTAAACAATTCAATCTAAGTCATTCCTTAAGCGGAACAGGGATCAAGTCTAAGCCTCTTACAAATTAAATAAAAAGTTTAAGGGACAGAAATCCAAGATAAATAATACACTATAATCGTTGCTTAATGTTTGAAAAACCATTAGTTCGCTACTTACCCATCATACCAGGCCCCCAGAAAAAGGGTCTTTGTACTTTGGGTTAGCCTACGCTGCAGTTGCGCACTTATCCTCCATTTGGAGAAGGCGCGGATCTTCCATCACTTATCCAAGCCTTTTGCCCTACCACGTCAACATTTGCATAAATCCAAACAAATAAAGTTTGTACAATCTAAGTTTCTCCGCTGCGGCGGAGGACAGGGGGTTTGGTTTAACTCATCCAGTTCACCCCGGCTTCGGGATTCCATTTAACTGTGCTCTTCTTGAGTTTTGTCCAGAATTCGATCGAGCTTTTGCCGGTTATATCACCCACGCCAAATTTGCTTTCATTCCATCCACCGAAACTGAATGGTTCCCGTGGTACGGGTACACCTACATTCACGCCTATCATCCCGGCACTTGCATGATCAATAATGTATCTGGCGAGGCCACCATTTTGTGTAAACACAGAAGCAGCATTACCATAGGGATTTGCATTTTCAATGGCCAATGCTTCATCAACCGTATTTGTACGCATAATAGAAATAACGGGGCCAAAAATTTCTTCTTTGGCGACACTCATTTCAGGTTTTACAAAGTCGATCACCGTAGGGCCAACATATGTTCCCTTTTCTTTTCCTTCCACTTTTGTATTACGTCCGTCGACCAGGATCTTTGCGCCATCTCTTTCTGCTTCGCCAATATATCTTTCAATGCGTTCTTTGCTTTCTTTACTTATTACTGCACCCAAATTTTTTCCAGGGATAATTTTTCTTGCTTCATCACATATTTTTTCAATGATGTGATCGATGTTCCCAACTCCTACCATTGCAGATGCTGCCATACAGCGTTGACCGGCACAACCACTCATGCTCGCGGCAACGTTTTGCGCCGTCATATCAGCTTTGGCATCGGGCAAAACCATTAAGTGATTTTTTGCGCCACCCAATGCCAATGCTCTTTTGAATTTTTGCGTTGCCCGTTGATAAACGATCTTCGCAACTTTAGTTGAACCCACAAAGGAAACCGCTTCAATGCCCGGATGATCACAGATAGCTTCTACAATTTCGCTATCGCCATGAACAACATTGAAAACACCATCTGGTAACCCGGCCATTCTTAATAGTTCAGCTAATTTTCCAACACTCAGTGGAACTTTTTCAGAAGGCTTTATCACCATGCAGTTTCCGAGTGCAATTGCATTCGGGATTGTCCAGTTAGGAACCATGCTGGGGAAATTGAATGGGACTATTGAAGCCACAACTCCAAGTGGTACATGTTCGGTTCTGCATTCAACTCCTTTGCTTACTTCCAGCACTTCGCCGGTTACTAGTTGAGGAAGTGAACAGGCAAACTCAGTGAGCTCAATACATTTTTCTATTTCGGCAGTTGCTTCACCTATCGTTTTCCCATTTTCTTCACTCACTAATGCAGCCAGCTCCTGCAGGTTCTGCTCCATCAAATATTTATACTTATAAAAAACCTGTACTCTTTCCTTGATCGGCGTATGACTCCATTTTGGAAAAGCGGCTTTAGCTGCTTTAACCGCATTATCCAGGTCTTTTGCCGTTGACATGGGTACTTTGGAAAGCAGGTTGCCATCGAGCGGGGAAATAACATCAAGTGTGCGGGAAGAAGTAGCATCGAGAAATTTCCCATTGATATAGTTCTGAACAGGTGAATACTTCATAATGAAAGGATATTAAAAAAGTGAACTCAAAAACAACTAACAATTTAATTGATTTTTTGCAGAAAAAGATAGCCATGGCTTCCGATTTCTAAAATATGGATTTAGGAACGATTTGTATCTATTAAATATGAGAAGAATTAAAAAACTGTTTTATGTCCCCGGCTTAATCAGCTTGTTCGGTCTTCTTATAGTTTTGCCATCGTTTTATAAACAGCAAAGTCTAATTAATGAATATTGCCTGACTTATTTTTCCCCAAGTAATGAGAAAGAAAAAAACTCGGTCCACTACAGCTTTTCAGAATTCTATTTGGAAAAAGACATTAGCGGCAGGAAAAAGATAAAATTTGCACTTGACGATAATATAGAAACCAACAAAACAAAACTGGCGATCATAAGATATGAAGCTTTAAAATTGAAATACACAGAAGATACGTCGACAGTTGTACTAATAAATCTTAGCGACAGCATTACTTATGGAACTTTTGTATCAATCTTAGATATATGCATTAACGATGACCATAAACGCTATGCTTCATGGGATAATAAATTTGTCATTTTTGGAGAACGGCCGAAAGTTACCATCAAAGACGAAATGACTTTTGAAGCTCCAATCTGCGGTTGGAGCCCAATTATAATAACAAAGAAAAGCTCATCAATAAAGAAGCGTCAGGCTGTTTTAACTGAACAATCAAAAAACAAAATAATAGCGGTAACTATCGGATGGACAGTTCTTGTACTGGTTTCAATTTTTAGAATACGAAAGCGGATTGCTTTACGCCTTTCATCAGTTCCCTGATCTTTTGATGATGCTTTTCACTCACTGACCATACAGGTAGACGAAAATAGTTTCCACATAAATCCATTTCAGAAAGATAGGCTTTTACACCACTAGGACTTCCTTCGGCAAACATGGAAGCAATAATGTCTAAATATTTTAAATGAATTGGCAGCGCTTCATTAAATCTTCCGGCAATGCAAAGCCTAACCATTTCCGAATAATCTTTTGGGTAAGCATTGGCAACAACAGAGATCAATCCCTCTGCTCCATCAGCGATCATTTGCAATGTTATCGGGTCATCACCACTGATGACCATAAAATCTGCCGGTTTATTTTTAATGATATAATTGATCTGGGCAAAATCTCCACTGGCTTCTTTAGTTGCAAATATGTTTTTGCAGTG
>CBFGXP010000174.1:0-8627 GCA_965652775.1 uncultured bacterium | reverse complement strand
CTGATGGCACCGGTCAGCTGACCATCATCTTCGATCAGCATTCTTGCTCCCGGCCTGCGATATGATGAACCTTCCACATGCACCACAGTAGCCAGAGCCGTTTGTTTTCCAAGTTTCTGTGCCTGATCGAACGCCTTCAATATATCACGGATCTCTTTCATAATGCCCCCTATCCCCCTAAAGGGGGGACTTAGTTTTGATTATTCATTTTTTAAAAAAATAATTTTCATCACTAAATATTATCTATTGAAGAATAGAACTTTCAAAGGTAAAACAATTTCTCCCTTCCCTTCGGGAAGGGGCTATAGCAGGCTCATTGATTTTTTATAAATGGCCCGTGGGGATAGCCTTGGAATTCGTACCTTAATAGCCTCTATTTATCAAACTACTACTTATGGCATCTTACAATCTTTCTATTAATGGAAAAACTTATAAAGTAGAAGCAGATCCCAAAATGCCGTTGCTTTGGGTGATTCGCGACCTGGCAGGTTTGCATGGAACAAAATATGGCTGCGGTATGGCTCAGTGCGGTGCCTGCACCGTCCATATAAATGGAAATCCTGTTCGCTCCTGCACATTACCGGTTGCATCTGCTGCGAAACAAACCATCACAACCATTGAAGGTCTTTCAGATGACAATACACATGCAGTGCAAAAAGCATGGTTAGCAGAACAAGTTCCTCAATGTGGTTATTGCCAGAGCGGACAGATCATGGCAGCTGCAGCTTTATTGAAACGCACCCCAAATCCTACTGACCAGGATATTGACAATGCGATGATGGGACATATTTGTCGCTGCGGCACCTATCCACGTATTCGTAAAGCAATTAAAACAGCTGCACAGATGATGGCCAAAGCTTCTAATTAATAAAACCTATTACAATGCAAACCACAGATAAAAATTTATCACGTAGGAATTTTATCCGCATAAGCGGAATGACCGGCGCCGCATTAACCATTGGTTATGCAATGCCATCAATAGCAAATGAAGCAGCAGAAATTTTTACTGCTCAAAAAGCAGCCGAGCAAGGTATTGAACTTACCGCATGGATATCGATCGATAAAAATGGTAAAGTAACCATTCTGAACCATCGCTCGGAAATGGGACAGGGTTCTTTCCAGGCTGTTCCTCAAATGGTCGCTGAGGAGCTTGAAGTGTCTTTGGATGACATAAATATTTCCTTTGCACCCGGTCATCCATCTAAATATGGTAGCCAGATAACCGGTGGAAGCTCGACAGTTCGTGGCGCTTATAAAACTTTACTGCAAACGGGTGCAACTGCAAGAGAAATGCTGATTGAAGCTGCTGCAAAAAAATGGAATGTAAACAAAAATGATTGTTATGCTGAGAATGGTTTTGTTATTCATAAACCAACCGGTAAAAAATTGGGTTATGGTGAATTGGTGGAAGATGCATCAAAACTTACTCCTCCAAAAGAAGTAAAACTTAAAAGACGTGAAGACTACAAGATCATAGGTAAGCCATTAGCAAGACAAGACAATCCCAATAAAATAAATGGTAAAGCAGAATTTGGTTTGGATGTAAAACTTCCGGGAATGTTGTATGCGGTTATCGAACGTAGTCCCCGTTTTAAAGGAAAAGTGAAAAGCTTTGATGACTCAGCAACAATGAAAGTGGCTGGTGTAAAAAAAGTATTGAAAACAACAGCCCCGGTATTTGCATATGAAAGAGAAGGTGTCGCTGTTGTCGCGGATTCACTATGGGCCGCATTGGAAGGACGAAAGGCATTAAAGGTTGAATGGGATGATATGCGTATCGAACGTTTGAGTACGGAGCAACTTTATGCACGTATGAAAGAGGATCTGAAGAAGCCTGCTTTATCTCAGCGAACAGGCGGAAATGCAGATGGGGTTTTCCAAAGAACAGAAAATAAAGTTGAAGCGATGTATGAAACTCCTTACGAAGCACATGCCTGCATGGAGCCATTAAATTGCACTGCACATGTACAGGGAGATAAAGTGGAGGTATGGGGACCCATACAGGCACCCGACTGGATCCAACGGGATATCAGTGGAAGATTGAAGCTAAATCCTGAAAATGTAAAAGTAAATATGACCTTCCTGGGTGGTGGCTTTGGCAGAAAAGCATTTATGGATTATACTTATGAGCCTGTTTTGCTTTCAAAAGAAATGAACGCACCTGTGCAGGTTGTTTGGACAAGAGAAGATGACATGACGCAAGGGCCATTCCGCCCGGGTGCAGTATATGAATGTAAAGGCAGCATCAGCGACGGAAGAATAAATTCCTTTATAGGAAAGATGGCGGCGCAAAACATGGATCATCAATGGTCGCCAAATCCTGACAAAACTGCTTTTAACAGTAACACTACTGAAGGTTTTTTAGAAACATATTTTGAAAGTATTCCTAATTATACTTTTGGAGATGTACCAACAGAGTCACCAATACCAATCATGTGGTGGCGTTCGGTATATTCATCAACAAATGGATTTGCCTATGAGAGTTTTATGGATGAATTGGCGCTCAAAGCCGGCAAAGATCCATTGGAGTTTCGCATGAATCATTTTTCAAACGAAAGATATCGCTTGCTTGCAGAAAAACTGCGTGATATGAGTGGCTGGGGTTCTAAAGGGAAATACCAGGGTTATGGCGTAGCGATCACTGAATGTTTCAAAAGTATTGTTGGTGAAGTAGTGAAAGTTTCCAAAAAAGCAGATGGTAAAATAAAGATCGATAAAGTGTGGACAGTAATGGATTGCGGCTGGTATGTAAACCCGGATATTATTCGTGCACAGGTGGAAGGAAGTATTGTAATGGGTTACGGAGCGGCGGCAGTTCATGAAATGCATTTCATGGATGGCAAAGCAGTAGAAACAAACTTTCATCAATACAAGATGCCACGTATAAGTGACACACCGGAAATAGAAGTTCATATTATGGATAATGATGAAAAGCCGGGAGGTGTGGGTGAACCTGCGCTACCACCATTTGCTCCGGCTTTATGCAATGCGATCTTTGATCTTACTGGAAAAAGAATCAGGAAGCTTCCATTTAATATTGACGAAGTATAACGAGAAGGCACAAGGAACAAGACTGATGCACTAAACTTGTGCCTTGTACCCTGTGCCTTGTACCTTAAGACTATTTTCTTTCAGCTTTTACCTGCGCAGGAGTTACGATCGGATATTTATTTCCCCAACTATTTCTTACGTAATTTAATACGTCAGCAATTTGTGTGTCATCGAGATAACTCATGGGGTTCATAATGGCATTGTACTTTTTTCCATTTACTACCACTTCGCCGGTCTGCCCATTTAAAATGATCCCGATATTCTTTTTAGTGTCTTTTAAATAAGTAGTTTTTGCCAGCGGTGGATTTACGCCTTCCATTCCCTGTCCATTTTCCATGTGGCAATTTTGACAATGAAGTATATACACTTCTTTACCTCTTTTCATGCTTTCCTGTAAATTCTTATCCTGCGAAATAAATAGAAATGAAACTGCCGCTGGTATTAATAATACACTGAAGAATGTTATTTTTCTCATTACAAAAATTTTAGACAAGTAGAATGTCAAAAATACTGAACAATGAATAGAAATCTTATCCAATGGTTGCGTATGATAAAAAAAAGCTGCATATTTCTATGCAACTTTTCATCACTCATAGGATTCGGTGTATTTATATCAAAATATCGGGTTAATTATCTTCCTCTTCCTTCACAAAACCGCCATTCCTGTCAAATTCAGCCTTCATTTTTTTACCGTTTACCACGAACTTGGCTTTATAAGTCTGGAGTGTGTCTTCAGTTGCATCTTCCCATTTCACATCCGTAGCTGTGGAATATTTTGCACTAAACGCTGACTGAACAGAGGCCGGTATATCAGCTCTTATATCCTTATCATTCTTCGATTTATCGTCATCATTGCAGGATTGCGCAACGAAAACAGATAAGCCAATAGCGATTAATAGAATTATCTTTTTCATAAAAAGTTGTTTCCGGACCTAATGCAAATGTGATGCCGGGAGTCTTTAAAATATCTTTCATGTGCAAATCGTCTGTCACATTCCATAACCTGACAGATCTTAAACGATTTGTAATACAGCTGTTTTTTGATGACGTTATGAAGAGTTTACTTAAAAAAATTTTGATCTGGGGGAGTCGGGATATTGTTGCCCGCATCATAAACAAATTTCCATCCACCATCTTTTTGTTTCTTCCAGATAGTACAATAGTTTGTATAGGTGACGGTATCCGCACCTTTGAAAATGGCGAATCCGAATGTATAACCCATTGCCCCATCTTTGGATGCCTCTGCTCTTATTGGCTTCCATGTAAGTTCTTTTATTACGGGTTTTTCGGCCCATCCCTTTGTGACTTCAGCTTTCCCGATCATTGGCAACTTACCCTCCCGTGGAATAATTAAACTATCGTCTGCATAATTTAATAACGCCTGATAAAAGCCTTCCTTGGTCGCCATATCGCTCATATTGATATCCGCTTTTATGATCTCCTCAGCAGCCTCTTTACTCAGATCAGGATCCTGATTGTTGCATGAATAAAAAAGAATTGCTCCAAATATGATCTTTTTCATTTGTATTTTTTAGGTTATCGATGGTTGTCATTTTAAAAATACTATTAAGTTTGTTACTATCCCGATGCAAACGCAAACCCAAATAGTAGCATTGTCCCTGTTTATTAAATGAAAAACGCTTTTCTTATATTGATTCTTTTACCGGTTGCAACTATTTCATTTTCGCAAAAAATTTAATTCTTATTCGACACAGGGGTGCAGATATTTCTAACTATTTATCACTTAGATAAAAACTATCTCGACCTGACATTCTCAAATAAATAGAGAAGCTATGAAGGGAAGGCTACCAAAGGTTAGAAAGGAGTGTTCTTCGAACACCAACGGAAGAAAGTATCGAATTGTATAATTAAAATCCTAAGATCATAGTGTTATAAAAATAGATCTCCTTTTTATGAAATGTAGATTCCTTGTTTTATGTCCCTTTCCCGTTGTGTCTTCCACCAACAATATTTCTCCGGCTTTAAAACGCCTTTTTTCACCCAAAGAGGTTTCGATTTCAATCTCACCGTCCAATAAAATGATATACTGTTTTTGTGGCACATTATGAAAATCGTAATCATAAGAAGGCTCAACCTCACGGAAAATAACACCCCTGGCTGGTAGTGTTTCTGATAAACTTCCAATCTCACCCGATTTCTGCATCGGAATAGAAATGTCTTCAAAGTGTGACTCGCCATCAGTATCACTATAAATTCTTGTAACTAAAAAAGTACCTTTAATCATTACTTAGAATTTTATTTGCAAAATTTATTTCATCCTGGTTAATGGTGTGCCCCATATTTGCATAAATCTTCTTAACCACCTGTGCATTCATGTTCTTCAAAATATTTTCAGTGGCATTTACTCTTTCCACCGGCACATGCGGATCAGGATCACTGGTGCCGATAAAAACCGGTGTACCTGAAAAATCTCCTTTATAATTATCCGCATAAATTTTATCGCCGATCAATCCTCCTGTAAATGCAATCACACCGCCATATAGTGTTGCATTCCGGGTAACGTACTCAAGTGTGAGACAAGCTCCTTGTGAAAAACCAAGGAAATAAATATCTTTTGTGTCAAACTTTTTTTCTTTAAGATCCTTCACAATATAATCAAGCAGGTCAAGCGCAGAGCTAAGCCAGGGTTCGTTCTGCGATGGAGGCGCAAGAAATGAGTATGGATACCATGTATGGTTGGTTGCTTCCGGAGCCAGTAGTGCAAATTCATTGGTCTGTAAATGTTCGGCAATGCTTAAGATGCTTTCTCCCGAAGCACCACGCCCATGAACCATGATCAAAACCTTTTTAGCATCTTTAATATCCTTCCCCGACAATATAAATTGTTTCCTATGCATGATCATTGTTTTAATACCGGCAAAATCTTTTCGATCCTTTCACGATTGGGTTCATACTGGGCAGGAAGTTTCAAATGCGTACCCAACTCATTCATCGGTTCGTCAACTGCAAATCCAGGATTATCTGTTGCTATCTCAAATAAAACACCACCCGGTTCACGAAAATAAAGTGAGTAAAAATAGTTACGATCGATCTTTGGAGTGATATTATACCCCGCACTTAATATCTTTTCACGCAGGTTCATTTGCTCCTCTTCATTCTTTACCCTGAAAGCGACATGATGATTAGTGCCACTTGCATTGATGCCACGAATTCCATTCTGATCTTCAACAACATCTACAATATTCGCTGTATTAATTGCATCTGTTATAAAACGATATCTATTTTCTTCCTGGTTCACTAATTTGTACCCCAAAATATCAGTAATAACTTTTACGGTAGCATCACTTTCTTTTACAGTAAGCACTACACTGTGGAAGCCTTTTGTGGCCACATCTGCTCCTACTTGTTCAGTAGTCCAGGGTTTCCTGTCATCAGTGTTTGATGAAACGATCAAATTCAATATTAATCCATCCCTGTCTTCAAATTGAATAAATTGTTCACCAAACCTTTCACTTAAAGGATGATGCGTTACATTGAATTCTTTCAACCTTTCTTCCCAGAATTCAAGACTTCCTTTTGGCACTGAATAGGCAATTTCTGTTGCCATGCCTGTGCCAGGTCTTCCTTTACTCAGCCTATCACCCCAGGGAAAAAATGTAAGGATAGAACCGGGGGTACCCACGGTATCGCCATAATAAAAATGATAAGTTCCCGGATCATCAAAATTGACTGTCTTCTTTACCAATCGTAAACCCAGTAACTGGGTATAAAAATCATAATTGCATTGTGCATCACCTGCAATCGCTGTAATATGATGAATACCTGATACCTTGTTTTCCATAAGATCATTTTAAGCATTAACTAACTCTGCCTGTTTTACCAACTGAACTTCTGCGTGAATTTTAATTTCATCACCGACCACCACTTGTCCTGCTTCAGTTATTGCATTCCATGTTAAACCAAATTCTTTACGGCTTATTTTTCCATTCACAGTAAACCCTGCTTTTGTCTGTCCGTAAGGATCTGCAACAATGCCACCATGCTCTACATTCAATACAAGCGGCCTTGTAACATTCTTAATTGTTAAATCACCATACAATTTTGCATCATCCCCGTTTGCTTCATACTTATTTCCAACAAAACGTAGTTCACCATATTCTTCAGCATTGAAGAAATCAGCTGATCTCAGGTGAGCATCTCTTTGTGAATTGTTAGTGTCAATTGAATTGATTTCCGCAGTGAATACAATTTTCCTCGCTGTTGTAAAATCATCGCTATCAGTATCTATGTTCAGATCAAATTTTCTGAAATGACCTGTGACCGTTGTGATCATCAGGTGTTTTACTTTAAACTGAACTTCAGAGTGTGCTGTGTCTATTTTCCATTTTGTTACCATAGTTTTTAATTTTAATAAGTCAAAATTACTATGGTGTAAATGCTGTTTCCATTGAGTTATGGTAATTAATATCCATGAGGTAAGTCATATTCCTATCTTAACATACATCAACATAACCTGTTAAACACCTTAACATTTGCCGGTATTCTTACTTACTTTAAATTTGCCAGGAGCATCCATCATTGAAGAAATTATTTGGTCGGAAATGATTATCTCTATCTTCTTTTTTTTTCTATAACTAATTTTTCAGTTGCGCCCCGCTGGGGTCTTCGCCAAAAAGTTTTTCAAAAATAAAACTAGCCGGGGGGAGAACCCGGCTATGAATGATCTCCAATATAATCAATTAATTATTGTAGTCCCGACAGGAATCGAACCTGTATCAAAAGTTTAGGAAACTTCTATTCTATCCATTGAACTACGGGACCAGGGTTAAATAAGAACTTGTATCAAAAGTTTAGTCCCGAAAGCTTTCGGGATATTCTATCCTCCCGATAGCTATCGGGAGAACTACGGGACCGTCCTTCGACAAGCTCAGGAGGGCAGCAAAAATACTGTTTCCCGTTTAAAAAGAAACTGTGCATTCTTTCAATGTTTTTTATCCTGCTGACATAGGGTTGACACTACCCATTAGTTTCTTTGTATAAACAATCAAAAAACTTATAACAATGAATAATACCGACAGTGCAACACAAGCAGCAGTAATATTTACACCGGCAACCTTACTTGAACATTGGAAAGGGCATCGCAAACTGACCCGAAAAATGATCGAAGCATTTCCTGAAGACAAACTATTTACTTATTCCATTGGTGGCATGCGTCCATTTGCCGACCTGGTGTATGAATTCCTTGGAATGGCGGAACCTGGCATTCATGGCATTGCGACCGGTAAATGGAATAAATGGGCGGATGCTGAAAAAGTAAATTCAAAGAAAGAACTCCTTGCCCTTTGGGATAAAGCGACAGCAGCGATCGACCGTATCTGGCTTACTGTGCCCCCGGAAAGATGGGAGCAACAGGATGTGGCGTTTGGCCAATGGCCAGGAAACGGAACATCTTTTATTTTCTATTTTATAGATAATGAGATCCATCATCGCGGCCAGGGCTATGTTTACTTACGTTCATTGGGTATTGAGCCACCGGCTTTTTGGGACAGGTGAAGAATATTTATTTTACCTTTCCTGTACATCTAAGTTTTATGTATAGAATATTTTTCTGCCTG
>CBFGXP010000173.1:0-8634 GCA_965652775.1 uncultured bacterium | reverse complement strand
AAATGAGAATTGCAAGGCTTGCATTATCCCATCAGTAATGCTGATCTGCATTGCCGCGATGTTAAGTGTCCCCAGCGGAAGTGAGCCGAGAAAACTAATGAGCATACCAATAAAAAAAATTTTTGCTAATCGCACGGTGCGAAAGTACAAACTAACGGGTAAGAATAAATGCGCTTATCCTGATGAGCGATTAATAAATAAAGACGTCCTTAATTTTTCCTGGCAAAAATTGAAAGCTCTACTGTAAGATCATCAGCCATAGAGAAACTTTTTCCTCCAACACCAAAATCTCTCCTGTTCAGGTTGAATTCTCCTTCAAAGAGAATTCCCCCGTCTTTGCTTTTTTGAGTGAATGGAAAACTGATCTCTTTGGAAACATTTTTAATAGTAATGACACCAAACATAAAGAGGTATCCATCTTTATTTGTAGTTGTAACCTTAGTAGATTTAAAACTGATCCTTGGATATTTTTCCACGTCAAAATATTCTGCTTTTCTTAAGTGGTTATCCCTTGCTTCCATATCTGTGTCCACTGTTTTTGCGGCCACGCTTACGTCAAAATTGGCCGTGGCAAGTGTGGCGGGGTCAAATGTGATGGTTCCACTGAGCCCGTCAAAAGTTCCCCCGGTATTGATACCGAAATTTTTTATAACAAACCTGACTTTCGAGCCATTATCTGTTGGTGTATAGGTTTGACCCAAAGCTATAACGGTGCCGAATATTGCCAATGCCGTAAATACCCGTCTGAGCATACACTACTATTTGACTTGTTAGAACGTTATTTTAACGAAACCCGTTGCTTGTTGCTAAAGGATTTTTTAAGTTTAACACAACCAGGTGCTGTTAAAATTTGTTTTAATTAATCAAATTCTTCCAGCAATTTAAAATGTCGTTTGGCTTGTCTTAAAAAATCCCGGCCCTTCTTATATGGCCAGTATGGTGTCCCATGTTCGTGATTGTATTTACTGATTTGATAAAGCACTTTCCAATGCTTTAATATTTCACGATAGGCTTGCCAAATGCTGAGGCCGGCGTCATAAATGTGATTTGGCTCGGCACCACACCCATTGAATTCGAGGATAGAATAATTTTTTCCTTTTTTCAATTCATCAAGACTCATACACTTAATATCATAGCGGCCATAATAAAATTTATCTGTATAGTGGCTAATGTCATCGAAGACCTTTAGTAGCTTTTCATCGGCCAGGCGGTGGAGGTCGATAAATCTTGCGCCGCGATTATGATTACCAGCGTATGAAAGATAGAAATGCTTGTCTTTGGGCAAAACCCGTTGCAGGCGATGCTCATGCCGGTGTTTCATTTCTTCAAGCCGGTATTTTGCCCTTGGATGTTGTAAGATCAACTCCCATAAAGTTGATTTGCCATCACCATAAACCTCAAGTAATTCTTTTTGTATCAACCCGCTGATCGTTCCTTTCATTTCTGCGGGGTGGCGGTAATAAAATACACTTAATTCAACCGGCATGTCGATCAATTCCTGCACAATGTATTCTACAGGAATTCTCTCGTGGTATTTTCTTAATTGATCGTCATTGTCAATTCGTCTGAAAAGGATTCCTTTCATGCCTACGTCTGGCTTTACGATAAACGGGTAACTAAAACCATTTTCAATTACCTTATTCTTTACTTCTTCAAAAGAAAGATCATGAGGGATGTAAATAGTTTTTGGAAAAGATGATGGCGGTAACTGATCATACATTTCTTTTTTACTTTCACCTTCAAAACCACCAAAAGTGAGAGTTGGGTTGGAGGAACTAAAGAACCAAAGCGATCTTGCTTTAATGCAATACCATATCCAAACAAATCCGATGGGAAAATACAGGACATAAAATGGCCATAGCTCCCAATTGGTAATTCTCGAAAAAAACTTGTTTGCCTTCATAGAAGTTGACAAAAATATGGCTTGAAAAGCAGTATCTGGTTATTGTATAATAGTAATTTCAAGATTATTTTTAAAATCAAAACTACTACCATAAGAAAGCAAACATTTTATTTGAGTAATAAACTTATCATTGTCAATCTATCTATTTGTAGCATCTTTGCACACGTTCATTTATTTAACATTATGCGAACAATTAATTTATGAAAGTCCCTGTAGTTGCTGAACTCTTTGCCGAAGGTAAACAACCAGAAATTTTATTTTGGGTAGGTTGTGCAGGTAGCTTTGATCAACGGGCACAGAAGATCACAAAAGCTTTTGCAACGATTCTTGATAAGATTGCAATTAACTATGCTATTCTGGGAAAGGAGGAGATGTGCACAGGCGATCCTGTTCGCCGGGCCGGTAATGAATTTATGTTTCAAATGATGGCTTACCAGAATATCCAAACGTTAAATAATTATAGTATTAAGAAAATTGTAACTGCCTGCCCGCATTGCTTTAATATTTTCAAAAATGAATACCCGGCATTAGGCGGCAATTATGAGGTCGTTCATCATGCTGTGTTCCTGCAACAACTGATCGATGAAGGAAAAATTAAATTAAAAGACGGTGGAGCTTTTAAAGGAAAAAAAATTACCTATCATGACAGCTGTTATCTTGGCCGGGCAAACAATATTTATGAGGCCCCAAGAAAGGTGTTAGAGACTTTCGACACCGAACTTATAGAAATGAAACGTTGTAAAACAAAAGGGCTTTGTTGTGGTGCCGGCGGTGCACAAATGTTTAAAGAAGAAGAAAAAGGGGTTATACGTGTAAATATTGAACGCAGTAATGAGGCCATTGGAACCGGTGCAAATATTATTGCCGCTGCCTGTCCTTTTTGCAATACCATGCTCACCGATGGTGTAAAGCTTGCAGAAAAAGAAGATTCAGTAAAAGTGCTGGATATTGCTGAATTGGTAGCAGCGAGTTTAGAATGATCACTTTTTAATTTTGCGTTGTAATTTAGCAATATGAATCTTGAATATAAATATTTGCTTGACGAAAGTTTTGCTCCCGACAGCCGGGTATGGATCTATCAAAGTAGTCGTTTGTTTACGTTGAGTGAAGCATTATCAATCGAGGAGCTGTTAAATGACTTTGCAGCAAAATGGTTATCACATGGAGTTGCAGTAAAAGGTGCCGGGCATTTATTTTTCGGGCAATTCATTGTTTTAATGGCTGACGAAAGGGCTACGGGAGTGAGCGGCTGCAGTACCGATAGTTCCGTCCGCTTAATAAAAGATATTGAGCAACGTTTTGGTGTCAACATGTTTGACAGAACAACACTTGCGTTTGTTGTAAAAGAAAAAGTTCAATTGCTCCCGCTTTCTCAATTACAGTATGCTTTTGATAATAGATTTATTAATTCAAATACCTTGTATTTTAATAATCTTGTGCAGACCAAAGATGAATTGGAAAATAACTGGATCATACCCATAAAAGATAGCTGGTTGTCAAAAAAGATTATTGTAAATGTGTAAATTAGTCCCTATAGTGATCGGATACAAAAGCGGAAGTAGCTCACCTGGTAGAGCGACAGCTTCCCAAGCTGTAGGTAGCGGGTTCGAGTCCCGTCTTCCGCTCTGGTTATTTTTTCCTGGCCGCTTTAGTAAAATTGTATGCCAGCGTCATTCTGTAATTCTTTGTTTGTGTTGTGTTTGATGAATGCACTTCAAAATTAGTTCCGTATGTGTAACTATTGGTTACCTGGTTGCGGAATGGATCGATGAAATTCAGCGTAACAATAAACTTCTTCTTAAAGAACTTTTTCTGTACACCCACGTTCATGCTAAGATTCCAGTTGACTGAACCTTGCGGATTCGCAAAGCGGCTAGTTGTAAAATTGCCGGTAAAATTCCATATATCTTTTATCGAATAATTTCCATTGAGTGTTGTTGTAAAAGAGCCACCATCCCTGTACTTCCTTACAGTTTTATCAAAATCACTGTACTGGTTGTAAGTGTAGCTTGCACTCCAGTTTATTTTCACCTTTTTTACCAGGGTAACTCCATTCCAGGTACTTACTTCATATTCCTTTCTATGACTGATGTTTTCCCAGGTTATTTGTGTTTTGCCGTCATTTAATAAGGTTCTTATTTGCGAAAATATATCCTCTACTTTATTATACCCTAATCCAAGGTTTACAAAGTATTTTGGTTTTGTACGCCCGATCACAAAGTCAAAATTGTGCGCCAGCGACGGATCCAATCGGAAATTGCCATAACGAATGTTATAGGGATCTGAAAAATCAATTGTTGGGTTTAATTCATTTATTCCCGGACGACGAATTGTTTTGCGATATGATAATGTGAGGGTCAGATTATCCCTCCAGTTTTTATTTATGTTGGCAAAAGGTAAAAAGTTCCAGTAATTATTTCCCACCTCTTTTCCTTCTTTGATCAGATCAAAATTTATCGTGGTTTGTTCTGCAGCGACGCCTCCTGTTACACTGAAATTTTCCCCTAATACTTGTTTCAACGATGCCCGGAGATTGCCAACATCCTGGTGAAATTTAAAATGATTACTTAGCAAAGGCATTGGTACAAAAACTTTTTCGGGATTTTTCAGGTAAGCAGCATCGACTTTAATATGGCTATTGTTTCGGGTGTATGCGCCACCAACAGAAAGAAAAGTTTTTTTCTCAACGATTGGTTTGTCGTAGCTGATACGGATATTTAACCCGCTGTTTTTATTGTCCGTTATTTGTTCCTGGGTTGAATCAATGCCTTTTGGACTGTGATCCGGATTAAAATATTGCTGGTAATAAAGCCTGTCATTCTTATTCATTGAAAAGTTGGCTCCGCTGATGATCCTGAATTGTTCGCCAGCTTTCTTCCCTTTCCTGGTATAGGTAACATTAAAACCTGGGTTGTAATTATCACCTTCACTTCTTATAGTTCTTTCACTTAGTTTATAGATCTCAAAAAATCGATTGAGGTTTGTGTATTCAGTTATATTCCGATTGTTAAAATCATTTTGATTATATGTGGCAGTAAAATTCAGTAGCTGGGTTTTTGAAATATCATAATCAATATTGACTCTTAAATTAGGCCGAAGGCTTTTATTCAGAAATTCAGTTTGCGTCAAAAGATAATTAGTAGAATCAGGATAAATATTTTTCCTTTCAGAATTTCCAAATCCCTGGAAACTATTGACAGCAGCACCTGCATTTACATTGATAGCAAATTTGTTTTTACGATAATTAAAATTTCCATTAAGGCTGCCCTCTCCTCTTGTACCGGCTGAAATACTTATTCGTCCCCCCATGCCCACTTTACCTTTTTTTGTGACGATATTTATAACTCCACCTTGTTCATTTGCATATTGGGGCGGCGGGTTTGTCATTACTTCAATTTTTTCAATTGAGCTTCCCGGCAATGACTCCAATAGATCCTGCAATTGCTGAAGATTTAGTTCCACAGGCTTATCATCGATCAGGATCTTTGGTTCTTTTCCACGAACTAAAATTTTTCCATTCGGATCTTTTGAGACAAGGGGAACTACATTCAATAATTCACTTGCATTGCTTCCTGCTGCTACAGCCGATTCACTTGCATTAAAAGTAATATTGCCTTCTTTTGATTCTATTAAAGGTTTCTCCGCATAAACAATCACTGTCTCAAGTTCTTTTGATCTGGTTGATAGCCGGATGTCTGAAAGATTAAAATCTGGTCGTTCCGGGCGAACGTTGATACTATCAATTCTTAAAGTTGCGTATTCACTAAATGAGATACTAAGGCTATAATAGCCAAACGACAGATCGTTGAATATAAACTCACCGTTCTTATCTGTCACTTTCACAAATTTTTTTTCAGAGCCACTTAAAGCCAAATGAACTGAAGCACCCGCTACTGCTTTGTGACTGACAGAATCCATGAGGTTGCCGGCAATAAGACCAGTACTCTTCTTTATATCCTGGGAAAAGCCAGTAAATCCCAAAAACAGAAAAATTGCCAGAAGTCTTAATCTCCTCATACCGCAAATTTAGACGATAGAGCCATTGAAAACCTGTCGGTTGGGCTACCATTCCTTATTCTATTTGCCACGATTATGCCATCCTGTCACCAACTGCTCTTATTTACTTAAATTTGCTGTCCAATTTAATTTGATGCTTGATTATATAACAGATAAAGTGCAGGATGAGCGCCGCCAGGGAGAGGCATTTGCCCCGTTTGCTGCAGACCCAAATCAGTATAGAAAACTGTTTTATATCGAAAGCTACGGATGTCAAATGAATTTTTCCGATAGCGAGATCGTGGCTTCGATATTGAATAAGGAAGGGTTTGGTGCTACCAGAAATTATGAAGACGCAGATCTTGTTTTATTAAACACATGCTCTATCCGCGAAAAAGCCGAACAAACAGTAAGAAAAAGACTAACTGAATTTAGAAAAATAAAGGACGCAAAACCCGGGATGCTGATTGGTATGCTAGGTTGCATGGCGGAGAGACTGAAATCAAAATTACTTGAAGAAGAAAAGCTCGTTGATCTTGTTGTCGGGCCTGATGCCTATCGAAGCTTACCCGGCTTGATTATGGAAGCTGAAGGCGGTCAAAAAGCGGTCAATGTCTTATTAAGTCGTGATGAAACATATGCTGATATTTCACCTGTACGTCTTGACAGCAATGGTGTCACCGGATTTGTAAGTATTATGCGTGGTTGCAATAACATGTGCAGCTTTTGTGTTGTGCCCTTTACACGGGGAAGAGAGAGAAGTCGTGATGCAGCATCAATTCTGAATGAATGTAAAGATCTATTTGAAAAAGGATTCAGGGAAGTAACATTGCTTGGTCAGAATGTTGATAGTTACTATTTCGTCGATGAATTGAAAGATGAGACGGTAACTTTTGCAAAACTTCTTGAAAAAGTTGCTCTTATTTCCCCGCTGCTGCGTGTTCGTTTTTCCACATCGCATCCCAAAGATATTACGGATGAAGTATTACATACAATGGCGAAATATGAAAACATCTGCAAATACATTCATTTGCCGGTTCAAAGTGGTAGTTCAAGAATTTTACAATTGATGAACCGCACTTATACAAGAGAATGGTACATGGCCAAAGTGGATCGCATCAGGGAAATTATGCCGGATTGCGGTATATCATCTGATATCATCGCTGGCTTTTGTACTGAAGAGGACGAAGATCATAATGACACGTTAAGTATCATGGAATATAGCGGATATGATATGAGCTATATGTTTTTTTATAGCGAACGACCGGGAACGCTTGCAGAAAGGAGATACAAGGATGATATACCAGAAGATGTAAAAAAGAAAAGACTCCAGGAAATTGTTGAGTTGCAGGGTAAATTATCTTTTGCAAGCAATAAAAGAGATATTGGAAAAACATTTACTGTGCTTATTGAAGGCGACAGCAAGCGAAGTGATAAAGACTGGAGAGGAAGAAGTTCGCAAAATAAAGTGATCGTTTTCCCAAAAGAAAACTATGAATTGAAAAAAGGTGATTATGTTACTGTGCTGGTAGATGATTGTACACAAGCTACATTACTTGGAAAAATTATTAATTAACAAATTTAAGTTTCCCTTTCGGGGACAGGGGTATGGATACACAAAGTATTAAAAACAGGTTTGGAATTATTGGGAACTCTCCGGCTCTTAACTATGCATTGGAGGTGGCAGCACAGGTTGCCAATACTGATCTTACTGTGCTTATAATGGGAGAAAGCGGTGTTGGTAAAGAAGTGTTCTCACAAATTATTCATGCACTGAGTGCCAGGAAGCATAATCCTTTTATTGCAGTAAACTGCGGAGCTATACCGGAAGGGACAATTGATTCAGAACTATTCGGACATGAAAAAGGCTCTTTCACCGGTGCTGTTGATTCACGCAAAGGGTATTTTGAAACTGTAAATGGTGGCACCATCTTTTTAGATGAAATCAGCGAGTTACCATTTGGCACACAGGCCCGCTTATTAAGGGTGTTGGAAACAGGTGAATTCATTCGCGTCGGGTCTTCCAAAGTACTTAAAACAGATGTAAGAGTTATCGCAGCTACTAATAAGGATCTGCTTGAGCAGGTTCATAATAATAAATTCAGAGAAGATCTTTACTATCGTTTGAGTACTGTTCCAATTCGTGTACCTGCGTTGCATGATAGAAAGGAAGATATCACACTACTTTTCAGAAAATTTGCAGTAGATTTTGCCGAGAAATATAAAACGGCTCCGGTGCAGTTGGATGAGGACGCAAAAAACATGTTAATTAACTATCCCTGGCCGGGCAATGTGCGGGAATTGAAGAATATTGCAGAACAGGTTTCAGTTCTGTCACAGGATAAACAGATCGGGTCAAAAGAATTAAACAGGTTTTTAAAACCTTATTCGGATAATCGGTTACCGGTGCTGGCACATACAAATGGAAGCGGCGGCAATGAAAGTTTTGCCAACGAAAGAGAAATTCTTTACAAACTTTTCTTTGATATGAAGAAAGATGTAACAGAGTTGAAAAAAATGTTTTTTGAAGTGTTACAAAATCCAAACGCCGTGCAGAGTCAAACCCTGATTAATGAATTGAAAGAACTGAAAGGTCATGAACTGATGCAGCCGGTACTTGTTCAGCCTACGGCACAACAACCCGCACAGCCGGTACTGATGAATGGAGATATTCATGAACATGAAGAAGTAGAAGAAAGTTTGAATATAATGGATAAGGAAAAGGAACTTATCAT
>CBFGXP010000172.1:0-8710 GCA_965652775.1 uncultured bacterium | reverse complement strand
ACCAATGACCTGCTGCTTAGAAGGCAGCTGCTCTATTCAGCTGAGCTACCGGACCCTTTAGAGCGGCGGCAAAAATAAGTTTTTTATGTTTGTGCCCCAAAGCAAATAAGTGATGGATGTAAAAATAGAACCACATTGGAAAGAAATACTTAAAACGGAATTCAATAAACCCTACTTTCAACAGATCGTCCATCATCTTAAAACTGAAAAATCACAAAACAAGGTCATTTATCCTCCCGGTTCGCAAATATTCAGTGCTTTTGACATTACCCCGATTGATAAAGTAAAAGCGGTCATCATCGGCCAGGATCCTTATCATGGACAAGGACAAGCACATGGTTTATGCTTTTCTGTGCAAAATGGCGTGCCGCCGCCTCCTTCATTAATAAATATTTTTAAAGAACTAAATGATGATGTTGGTGTGCCGGTCCCAAATCATGGCAATCTTACGCATTGGGCAGAACAGGGTGTGTTCCTGTTAAATGCATCTCTTACTGTCAGGGCAGGAGAACCGATGAGTCATTCAAAGATCGGCTGGGCAGAATTCACTGATACGGTTATCCGCAAAATATCTGATGAAAAAGAACATGTCGTGTTTTTATTATGGGGAAAATTTGCACAGGAGAAAAGAATTTTAATTGATGAAAGCAAACATCTGATCCTTCGTGCTGCACATCCTTCGCCGTTGTCTGCACACGCCGGTTTTTTTGGTTGTAAACATTTTTCAAAAGCGAATGAATATCTTATTAAAAACGGTATTGACCCGATCGATTGGAGACTCTAACTGTTGAAAGTTGATAGTTTAAAGTTGAACGTTATCCCTGTACATTTGCCACTATGACAATTCCTCAATCGTTAACCTTACAAACCGACAAAGTGCTTCTTCGTCCTTTGCAACAAGAGGACATTTCTCTTTTTGCACGAATATCAAATGATACCTCGCTATGGAGATATTTTACATTTCTATTGAATAAACCATCGGAATTACAGCACTGGGTTGAAAACGCTTTGAAAGAAAGAGAAGAAGGAAAAAGAATTCCATTTACTATTGTTGATAAAGCAAGCGGAGATGTTTGCGGAAGCACAAGTCTTGGCAGCATTTCATATTATGACAAAAGAATTGAAATTGGCTGGAGCTGGCTTGGGAAACATTACCAGGGCACAGGGATAAATTTTCATGCAAAGTTTTGCATGCTTAGCTATGCATTCGATGTGCTGGACTGGGAAAGAGTGGAAATAAAAACCGATAACCTGAATGAAAGAGCCAAACAAGGATTAAGAAAGATCGGTGCTAAAGAGGAAGGCGTTTTGCGCAGCCACATGAAAATGCCGTTAGACCGGCGAAGAGACTCTGTTTTTTTCAGCATATTAAAAGACGAGTGGCCCGCTATTAAAAATTCGATCTTTAAAGAGGTCACTTCTTTCCAATATTCAGAATGAAAATTGTAAAAGAAATATTGGGCCGTGTATTTGCCTTATGGGCCCTGCTCACCTTTCTTGTCACTTTTCTTATCATATTCATTCCATCAATGCTTTGCTGGCTCATACCAGAACCAAAAGGACAGTATATTTTTATTCAGATTGCCAGGGTATGGATGAATGTGTGGCTAACGCTTATCGGATGTCCGTTAAAAGTAAAAGGACGGCAAAATTTTATTCGCGGCAAAACTTATATCGTTACCTGCAATCATAATTCATTAATGGATGTTCCGCTTTCGTGCCCGTACATCCCGGGGCCGAATAAAACAATTGCTAAAAGCAGTTTTGCAAAAATTCCGCTCTTTGGTTTTTTTTATATGAAGGGCTCAGTACTTGTTGACAGGAAAAGCGAAACCAGCCGCAGGCAAAGTTTCGAAAAAATGAAAGCTGTTCTTGAGAAAGGAATGCACATGAGCGTGTATCCTGAAGGAACAAGAAACAGGACAACTGAGCCGTTAAAAAAATTTCATGATGGTGCATTCAGATTAGCAACAGAAACAGGTCATGATATTATTCCGGCCATTATGTACAATACAAAAAAAGTGTTGCCGACGGGCAAAACTTTTTATTTCTGGCCGCATAAACTGGAGATACATTTTTTGCCAGCAATACCGGTAACTAAAGATGGATCTTACGCAGCGCTGAAAGACAAAGTATTTGCTATCATGAAAGATTATTACACAAATAATCTTCCTTAATCCATGTAAAAATATCTTGTACGGTTAAGTCGCAGATCCTGGAGCAAGCCTGATTTTGGACTAACGGTAATATTAAAATAGCGATAAGGACCGACAGGTGTTACGTTAATTGACATTTGCCAGCAATGCATTTCCCTTGCAATGCTCATTGTTAATGTTTGAAGATTCTTGGTATCAAAATCATAATAGCCATTTACAGCAAAATTCCATTTGGTGGTAAGTGAAAAACTTCCGCTGAAAGTCAAGTTGCTGCTGAATTCTTTTTCAAAGCCGCTGTAATCTTCCTTTAATCTTTCATTGAAAAAAACACTTAAGCCAAGATTTAATTTCCAGGGAATGTTGAAATCAACAAAATCTGCAGGGTTGCGACGCATATAATCCAACTGGCTTTGTGCGTCACCGGCCAGCATGGGATCATTTAATAATTCCTGCTCTATTTGCTTTCTCTCCTGGTCTTTTTTCTCATCTCTAGGTTTACTTTGAAAATCTGTTGACATAGAAAGATTACCCGAAGTGAATCTTCCTAATTTAAACTTGCCACCGTCCCATGCATATTTATCGATAGGGAATCCTCTTGCATCAACCTGGTAAGGATTTAACGTGGTGCCTGCTGTGATATTTATTTTTTCAAACAACGTGCTTCGCAGGTAAAAATTAAGATTACTAAGCTTGAATGAATCTGCGATAAAATTATATCCTCCATTAAAACCAAAACCATCAATCAGGCGGATCTTTTTAAAATCAGCCGAAGTATCTTTTTTCGGCTTCAATCTCATTTCAAGATTATTATCCAATCCAAAACTCATTCCTCCAAAATCCTGTTCACCATAATATCCATACATGCTTCCCTCAAATTCTGAAAATCTGAAAGTCCGGCCGCTCGTATCAACCTGCGTATTATAAAAATGTTGCTCGGAAAATGAAGGGGAATAAGTAAAATTCACGTTCGGACGAACAACATGCCTGATCGCAGTTTTTCTTTCGCCTTTGAAATTGAAAGTGCCGTATAAAGCTGTATTGACACCAATACCAAAGGATGCCTTATGATCCGTAAAAAATCCTTTTGTGATCGTTGTATCAAGTTTTTCCAACACAGGATCCCAGCTTCTTATAAATTTCTGAGCTATCCATTTGTTTTCATAAGAAAAACTTGGCGCAACCAGGAATTTTCCACCAAGTATCGGCGGTAATGCCAATGAAATAGGAAAATTATGCTGACCACCCCATTGCAATGTATCGATCAGGCTATTGACGCGGAAAGCAGTATCATAAAATGAGATCTGGCTTTTTAAATTCCCATTATAAGCAAACCCCAATTTTTCATACCATTTTGCAGCGCCAACAATATCCTTTGGTTGAAATGGATAAAATGTGTTGATGGAATAACCAATATCCGGCAAATTCAAATTGATGAGATGAAGCTCATTGTTTTGGTTATGATTAGCACTCACAGTAAGATTCGAATTTTTGAAAGTCCTTGCATAAGTAATGGAGGAGCCCAGCTGGTTCTGAAAATTTCTCATTGCATTATTAGGAACATACTGGTTATAAGTGGTAGAACCTGCATTTACATTCGCTGAAAAAGTAGTGCCGGGTCGTGCACGGCTGTCTGAAGAATGAGTCCACATGATGCTATAACTCTTATTCTTCACATAATCGGGGTCGCCTTTGAAATTGTATTTAGTATTTTGGATGCTGAAATTTAATTGCCCCTGGTAGCGGTACCTTTTTCGATATGTTGGAACAAACGTCGCTGTCCATCCTCCATAAGAATAAATATTGGCGCGAAACGTAACATCAAAATATTCGCCGATCGTTTTGTAATAACCTAACCCCTCGAGGCCAAGGCCGAAGTCTTCATTTGCAGTAAAAGTTGGAGCCAGTATTCCGGAGTGTCGTCCTTTTTTCATTGGGAAAAAGCCAAAAGGAAGGTATACAGGAATGGGCACTCCTTCAAATTCAGGGTGAATCGGCCCGGTGATCGCTACTTTGTTATTAACCACTTTTACCTTGTCGTACCTGAAACCGAAATGCGGATCGTCAAGCATACATGTCGTGATCACACCCTTTCGTGAATAGACCACATCGCCAATCCTTTTTACATCGGTGCCGATCATGTGTAATTCATCCATCAACGTATGCGTATTCTTCGTTAATCCTTTTTGGGTTTTAAAATTATACCGTATGGTATCGCTTTGAAATTTATTTTCACCTTGCGCAAAATGTGCCCTTGCAATCAAATTGCCTGCACTGTCAAATTTATTTACGGCGGTAAGTATTTGCGTTTGCTGATCAATCTCCATTTGTGGGGCAGTCAACTGGATATCTTTATAAGTGGTTTTCGTTTTCCCATAAAGGATAACCTTTTTCTCTTTCACAAGTATCACTGCCGAATCCTCTGCCTCGTATTCCACCGGCGCATCCAAAGAATCTTTTGAAATCCTGAGATCGAATGTGTCAGTCCGGTTAATTATGCTGTCACGCAATGCAATTTCGTTCAGCAATGAATCTTTTTTTAGTGTGTCCTGAGCGTTTGTTGGTAGCCGTTTTATAATACTGTCACTATTTTTTTTCGGTATGGTATCCTGAACAGCTGTTAAGACGGTGTAAAAATTTTGATGATTGCTATAATTAGCGGTAGTTTTCCACGTTTGTGTAAAGAAGATTGCTGTTAACAGGCCGGCAAAAAGATATTTTGAGTTAATTTTGTTCAAGTCTCATAGCATTAAAAACAAAAATAATTGATTCAGACTTAAAGGTTTTGTGAAGATTGAAAACTAATCCGTTAAAATTAATATCCACCATGAGCAGGCGTTTTCTAAGCATCCTCATCTGTATTGCAGCTTTACCATTAGCATTCGCATTTAAAAGTGTTCCTGAAACTGTGCAAAGAAAGGGAGTACAAACCATAATCATTGATCCGGGACATGGAGGGAAAGACCAGGGCGCCAAAGGCCTGATTACAACGGAAGCCAAAATTTGTCTTGAAGTCGGCCTAAAGCTTGGAAAAGAAATTGAAGAAAGGTTTCCAGGTGTAAAAGTTCTTTATACAAGAACAACTGATATTATTCCGGGCAACAAGCCCGACAAAAACCAGGGGCTTCGTTATCGTGCGGAATTTGCGAATCAATCGGGAGGCGACCTATTCATTGCGATTCACGTAAACTCTGCAAGAAAAATTGCGCATAGGGTACAAAGTGGATACAGGTGGGTAGGTAAAGGAAAAAAGAGACGAAAGGTTCCTACTTATAAAACATACTATACTCCTAACCCTGCAAGGGGAACTGAAACTTATATATGGGCAGCAGATGAAAACACTCATAAAACGGACATGATAAAACCAGATGATGAATTTGGAGAGGCTGACAGTACTTTAGTGATGCCTGACATAAATGATCCGGTGATGAAGGCTTTTCAACTGTTATACGCAAAAAAATATTTTGAAAACTCACTTCACTTTGCAACCCTTATTGAAGCAGAATTTGTTAAGGAGGGTCGTGTGAGCCGCGGCGTTAAACAAAGAAATGATGTGGGTATTTGGGTGCTTCACGCTACTGGTATGCCAAGCGTATTGGTTGAAACGGGTTTTATCAGCGATAAAACCGAAGAGCAATATCTTAATAGCGATAAAGGTCAAAACGAAATAGTACAGAATATCGCGAATGCTTTGGGCAATTATATTGCTGCGAAAGAAAAAGCACCGGCCAGTAATGGCGGAAAAAGTCCCGATACAAAAAGTGCCCAGACGAATGCCGGAAACCTACCCCGGAAAGATATTCAAAAGGCCCGCAGCTAATCTTCAATCCTTCTTCATCGTCTTCCCGCAATTAAAGATTTAAATAGCTAGAATTATTTCATTAATTTGGCACTCAGTTAAACTCGGTGTGAAAACAATTATACATGAAGATCAACAATGAAACAAAGGTTGGGATTTTAACCATTGTCGCCCTCGTCCTGCTTATTGTCGGCTTTAATTTTTTAAAAGGAAAGAACCTTTTCAATAAAGAAACTCATTTATATGCCGTTTTCTCCGACCTCGGTGGCCTTAGAAAATCAAATGATGTAAAAATGAAAGGGCTTCCCGTGGGCACCGTTTACGATTATACTGAACTTGATAAGAATCTCAGTGGCATTATTGTTACGATCACCATGAAACGGGATGTTAATATTCCAAGAGATTCAAAAGCAACAATTGAATCTGAACTGCTTGGTTCGGATTTTTTAAATATTGCCCAGGGACAATCAACTGATTATTTAAAAGATGGTGATACCCTCGTAACGGACCTTGAATCATCCTTTCTTGGAGATGTGAAAGCACAGATCACTCCAACTTTAACAAGTGTAAGAGGTGCGGTCGATTCATTGAAAGTAGTTTTAGGGGGTCTTAACCGTTTGTTTGACCAGGACACCAAAGGAAATATTAATGATATTATACGCAATCTTCGGCAGACCACTTCAAACCTCAATAAACTTTTGAATGCAGAAAGCGGCGCATTGGCGGCTACATTAGACAATGCAAATTCAATTACTAATAACCTGAAGAAAAATAATGACAGCATTACTGCAACCATAAGCAGTATAAAAAGAGCAGCTGATAAATTTTCTACACTCGAAGTACAACCTACCATCGACACATTGCAGGCTACCGTGAGTGAACTCAAGGCCGTGTTAAGCAAATTCAATACGAATGAAGGTACACTTGGCTTATTAATGAAGGATCGAAAACTTTATGATCAGTTAAATGATCTGTTTCTTGGTCTTGAAATACTCTTTGATGATATCCGGGTTAATCCAAAACGGTACACGGGCAGTTTGATTTTTAACAGAAAAGATAGAACGGGGCCATTAACTTCACCTGCGAAAAAGGATTCCATCCCGCAAGGCAATCAAAAATGATCCTGAAGAAAATTACCTGCTTTTTTTTTATTGCGTGGCTGTTGGCAAGCCCCTTAAGTATTCTTTGCCAGGAGTTACCAACCACAAAAACCTTTACACCTTCAGATACGGTTCGTACAGTTGAAATTCTTCCTGGTTCAAGAAAATTAGAATACCGTAAAATTGATTCTGTTACTGAAATTACAATACTCGCCGGCAATGTTCGGTTACGGCAAGGAACTTCCATATTTGAATGTGATAGCTGTGTGATTACAAAAAGATTAAATCTTTTTGAAGCTTTTGGAAATGTTCATATCAACGATGCTGATACTGCAAATGTATATTCTGATCATCTCAGGTATCTGACCGACAAGAAGGTTGCCTACCTGGATGGAAACGTAAAATTAACAGACGGAAAAGGGACACTTACCACTCCTACATTAGAGTATGACGTAAACACCAAGGTTGGCATTTACCGGAATGGAGGCAGGGTTGTAAATAAAGAAACAGTATTGACAAGCGAAGAAGGATTTTATTATGCTGACCTGAAAGATGTTTACTTTAAGAAGAAAGTAAGACTTAAGGACCCGTCCTATGACCTGGAATCAGATTCTTTATTATATAATACAGGAACAGAAACTGTAAGATTTATTGCTGAAACCTTTATCAAAGACAGTTCGGGCCGCACCATCAGGACAAAAGAAGGGTATTATGATAAACGAACAGGCAAGGCCGAATTTGGTCAAAGCCCGGTGATCACGGATAAAGACATACAGGTAACAGGCAGAACGATCATAAGTGATGACAGCAGCGGCATTACACAAATATTTGGCAGGGGAATAATTGTTGACACCGCCAATAAAACAACAGTAATTGCCGATACGATTTTTTTTAATAAAAAGAATGAATCTTTTCTTGCTTTTGCGAAGCCGCTGATGATCATCGAACAGGACCAGGACTCAACGTTTGTTTCTGCCGACACTTTATTTTCTGCCAGGCTTACAGACTTGTATGGAACGAAAGATTCGGCGGTAAAAAAAGATACGTTGAAGGGAGTAAAAATTGTTGATACCAAAACAAAGGATAGCACCAACAGGTATTTTGAAGCGTTTAGAAACGTGAGAGTTTTTTCTGATTCCCTGCAAGCTGTCTGCGATAGTATTTTTTATTCATTCAAAGACTCCGTATTCCGTTTATATTACGACCCGGTAGTTTGGTCAAACGAAAACCAGGTAACAGGTGATACCATTTTGCTTTTTACAAAAAATAAAAAAGCAGAAAGGATGCAGGTGTTTAAAAACAGTTTTATTGCCAGTCTTGTTAAACCTGAAATATTCAACCAGGTAAAAGCGATCCGGATGGATGCTTATTTTATTGATGGCAATATTGATTCGGTGCGTGCCCGTGGCACGGCAGAATGTATTTATTATATACAGGATGAAGACAGTGCATTTACCGGGATTAATCAATCAAGTGCGGACCTTATGGATATTTATTTTAAAGAACGGGAACTTCAGCGTGTTGTATTTCGCACCGCAGTGAAAGGAACTATCTGGCCCATGCAGCAAAAATCTCCGGGAGAAATGCGGTTACAAAATTTTAAATGGCGTGATGCCGAAAGGCCTAAGACAAAGTATGAGATGTTTGAGTGATTCAGG
>CBFGXP010000171.1:0-8718 GCA_965652775.1 uncultured bacterium | reverse complement strand
TAAACCTGTTAAAGTTGTCTGGACAAGAGAGGAAGAATTTGTGTGGGCATACTTCCGACCCGCTGGAGTGATTGAAGTAAATGCCGGGGTAAATAAAAATGGTATCATCAATGGGTGGAAATTTATTAATTATAATTCGGGTGGTGCCGGATTGGACACGCAATATAAAGTCACCAATAAGCAAGTCGCCCATATTCGCTCCAACACGCCGTTAAGACAGGGTTCTTACAGGGGGCTTGCTGCCACTGCGAATGTATTTGCACGGGAATGTCATATGGACGATCTCGCACGGTTGATAAAAATGGACCCGCTTGCGTTTCGAATAAAAAACTTAGACGACAATCGTTTCATTGACGTATTGCAAACGGTGGCTAAGAATTTTGGATGGAATACATCAAAAAATCCTGGTCATGGTTATGGTATTGCAGGTGGTTTTGAAAAGGGCGGTTATGTCGGTACTTGCGCAGAGGTAAAAATAAATGGCGATAAGGAAGTAAAGGTGGTTCGTGTTGTGCAGGCATTTGAATGCGGCGCTATAATTAATCCTCATCATTTGGAACAGCAGGTGATGGGTTGTATTGTACAGGCACTGGGTGGTGCATTATTTGAAGCCGTTGAATTTGCCAATGGGAAAATTAGTAATGCCGCACTTTCTGCATACCGGGTGCCACGGTTTAGCGATATGCCGGAGATCGAAATAGTATTGATCGACCGCAAAGATCTGCCATCAGCAGGTGCAGGCGAGGCCGCGATCATTGGAATAGCACCTGCCATCCGCAATGCGATCGTGGATGCAACGGGTAAAGTCCTGAATACTTTGCCGATGCTGCCTAATGGGATGCTGGCATAGCTTGCAGAAGAGCTGCGCAAAAAAAATTCTTATTGCTGTTCTTCGTTTTTTTATTCACTGAAAATATAGCGGGAGCTTAAAGCGTGACAAAAACATCATTTGCTTTTGACAGCTCTAATGCCTTTTCATTTTACAACATAATCTCTCTTTGCACGGTTGTCAATAATATATTGTGCTAATCTGTTTCCAATCTCTAATCCCGCTTGATTGTCAGTTTGAAAATGTATTCCCGCATAAAATCGTGAATCAGCACATTCCTTTGCTTTGCTTTGAAAAAATTCTGCATCCGCTGGAAAAAAATAAGCAAGTACAGTAGCCGCTGCGGAAGATGCAGTAGCATGACCGGAAGGATACCCCGGGAATGGAGGTGTTTCAACTAAAGGTGTAAAGGTTGTATCATATTGGAAGGGACGTATTCCCCAGTACGCATATTTTGCGTCCATGATGGCGATAGCTGCATCATGGAATGTAACGTGCAATACTGTATATATATGTGCACATGCAGGAGCATTTTTATCAAGATGCAATTCAAACATTTTTTTACTGGCAAGCTCGGTCCAGAAATCCATACCGCTTAAGTTATGCCAGTATAATGCAAGGTTATCGGATTTGGAGTTTCTTTTGAAGGTTTTAAGTGCTTTCATATCATTGGCAAAATCAGGAGGGGCCGGTGGCCTGAACTGGTTGCCGGATTTAAGCACAAGGGGTTTAAAACTTGCTGCTGTAATACCAACTGGGTATTTTCCCTTCCATAATTTGGGATCATTGTGCATGATGCCTTTCCATTGGATATCTGATCCATCTTTTTTTGCCTGTTCAATAACAAGGGCGGCAACCTGTTCTCCCAATTTCCATCCATCTTCCACATCACTTGGAAATTGCACCCCTGCATAGATTCTTGATTGAGCAGCTTCTTTGCCCAACCTTAATATTGAATCAGCCGCTTCAGGATAAAAATAGGCAAGTACATTAGCAGCCGCTGCCGCGGTTACAGAATGCTCGCATGGATAGGAAGGTGTTAGGGGCGAAGTGATAACCGGTTTTAGTAATGGATCAACCTCGAAAGGACGTTTTCTTTTGTAACTATATTTTGCTTTCCATGCTGCTGCAGTTGCATCATTGATCGCCATATTCATCCAGGCCGTTGGTGCACGAAGGAAGGTGCCAAAATTCTCGAAGGTGATCATTTTATAGGCAATTTCATTCCACCGGTAAGCTGGTGATCCCGCATCCCAATATTGTATCTGGTACATAATTTTTTCATTTTGTTTAGCGATCTTTTCTTTTACTTCTGCTATTTCTTTTTGCGCTTGTTCTTTATTGGGTGGCGGTGGAACTTTTATTTGTCCGGCATCAGTCAACACCCAGGTTTTTAAATAAGATGGTTCTATTTGAGTTTGAGATGAAGCATTAAAAAAAATACCGCATAGTAATCCGGTCAGCAACCATGCTGTTCTGGACCGCAAATAAGAAGGGGTATACATAGTTTTAAGTTTTCGTTTCAGTAGTTGGCAAAAGGACACGACGTTTGGGTTTAAAACAATCACCTTAATACCTGCCCAAAGCTATTTTCTTTACTTAATAATGATTTTGCTGTGCGGTTCAAAAAATTATTCAAGGGGTTCAAATGACTCAATGTTCAGGCGATAGAAGCATGAATCGGTTCATGGTGTTTGCGATATTGTAAAGGAGAAGTATTATAATGTTGTTTAAAAACCCTGTCGAAGTGAGTAATATTTTTAAACCCGCTTTCTATTGCCACATCCATGACCTGGTCGTTAGAACAAATCAGCAAACGAGCGGCTGCTTCCAACCTTTTTTCAAGTAACCAACGTCCGGGAGACATGCCATATGCCGCATGGAAATCCCTCTTAAAACTCGAAAGGCTCCGGTGACAAAGACGGGCATATTCATGTAATTGAAGATTATAGAGACAATTACATTCCATGATTTCTTTCAGATCATCCACATTTGTTAAGGCAAGCTTGTAAAAAAAAGCTGTAAGTTCTTTATTATCCTTGTTACTGATAATATTGAGAAGTAATTCCCTGAACTTTAGTTCTATCAGGTTTTCAGGAGGGCGGGTGGTAAGAGAAAAATAGGGAAGAACGGATTCATAAAATGCCGTCATTATGGCCGTACTTTGAATTGGTAAAATTTTATCATTTGAATTTATTGATAAATCAACCGGGGGCAGGGCCGGATTATTCTCCCTGATGAAGGAGCGGATATATTCATCAGGTACATAAAACATCAGTGCACAAAAGGAATCCTCATCCACCTTTTTTATTCCCAACGCTCCTTTTTTTACAAAAACTGTTGAACCGGTATCCAGATGCCATGTGCGTTCACGGGTGTAGAGATCATGTCTTCCGGAAGTTACATAGAGGAACACATTATGTTCTGTCCAATCTTCACCTTTAATAAAATTGGGTGGGCATTCGTTTATAAGGAATAATAGGTCCTTGCAGGAAAACTGCCGGATCTCAACAGGATGTTCTTTCACAAAATCATAAAAGTTCAACATCGCTTAACTTATTTATCCCTTATGCTAAGGTAGAAAAAAGAAGATAATAAGGCTTATCTTGAAAAACTATCCCAGTTCTTGCGTCGGGTTACTGATCATGCTGGTCAAAGCCGGATCAAAAAAGTTCCATCTGACCCTGTGTTTGCTCGCTCTCAAGGCCGGGAATATCAAGAGCAGGAAGTTCGGGATAAATAAACTCTTTCAACGGATCGTGAGAATTTAGAAAGTCTTTTGCCAGCGTATAATAACGAAGCTCCTGCCAGGGAATTTGCCATCGTGCAATTTCAGAAATTCTTTTCTCGTCAAGCTTGCCAAACATCCATTCCCATGCAAGATCATCACTGAGCATTGTCGGCATTCTTTTTTTACTGTTATGAATTTGCGACATTACGAGGTTAGCTTCTGTGGTTACGATTGAACAGGTGTCAACAGTTTCACCTGTTTCCGCATCTGTCCATTGATTCCAAATACCCGCCATCCAAAAAATTTCTTTATCCTTTACCATAACCCTGTATGGATATTTTACAGCCGTTTTCAATGGTTGCCCTGTCCTTTTGTTCAAAGGAAATATATGCCGCCAGTCATAAAATCCTGAGGAGGGTATAATACATCTTCGTTGCAGTGTTGCCTGGCGATATACTTTATTCGCCAGCAACAATTCTTCAGATACTGCATTCAAAAAATTCAACGGCTGTATAAACTTTCCCCGTGCATCTGTGTATCCTCTGCGTATTTTAAAAGCATCTTGTCTTGTTTCAATAAATGGCCATTTCAGGGGATCCGGCAAAAAGCCCCATTCCATTTGTACAATTTCAAAGTCTTCTTTTCCTTCTATTGGTTTCAAAACCGTTGTAGGACCGAAATCAAATCCGACAATCACAAGCCGGTTAAAAAAATCACGTTCAACGATCGTTTTTTCAAGTTTTTTTAAGCGGATGAATTCGGCGTGAGTCACTTTTTGTGCATTATAATAACACATAGCTAATCTTTACATGATAAATACTTATCGATCAGTTCACCAATGCCTTCAGCTTCTTTTTGACGCCCTTCAGGAATTGATGTCCATCTCACATTACTATCAACAAATTTAGCCCGGGCAATGGTAATCGGTTTCCTGGCGCTGCTAAACTTAATATAATATGCAACATGTTTTGGTATATCCAATCGGTGGCAGGTTATTGTGACGCCATGAGCCTCGAAAGAAAAGTTTTGATCGTTGGTATTGAATAATTGCTTCGACATTGCCCCGCAAAAATAATATAGTGGGAGCAGGTATGAATTTGTAACCTGCGCAAAACATATATCTGGCACATATTGATTAAATTTATTGCGCGCTAACTAAATGTATCATGAAAGCACTATTAATGTGGTTGTTCATATTGCTCAGCAACTCCTATTTAGCAGCACAGGATTCAACGCTTGTCACCATTAAAGCAGGCAACAGAGTGGATGATGTTCTCAAACCAGCTGATATATTTTATTATCCTCAATTTACAAATGGCCAGGTTTTTTTCAGGGATGGTTCAAAAGCATTGGGGAAGATGAATTATTCGAGATTGTTTGATCAGGTTCTGTTTATCGGCCCCAAAGGCGATACGCTGGCACTCGCTGATGAAAAAACAATCAAATTCATTGCCATTGGTCAGGATACATTCTTTTATGATGAAGGATATATAAGGCTTATCGAGAACAGCGGTGTGGTAAAATTGGCCGAGAAGCAGATCTGGGTCGTGGCAGATGTCCGGAAGATCGGTACTCATAACAGGCCCACATCTACAGTCGCCGTTACATCCTTTAGCACTTATGCCGATGTGATTGGCAGGGCAAAAAGCTACGATCTGTTAATCAACGAGGATATAGTAATCAGAAGAGAAACATATTATTACTTTGGGGATGAATACAATAAGTTTGCCCGGGCCGGCAAAAAGAGATTATTGCTGCTTTTCCCCAAAGAACAAATGAACCTTGAAAACTATTTGAAAGAAAACAAAGTGAACTTTGATAAGAGGGATGATCTTGAAAAGCTGGCGCAGTTCTTAAGCCAACTTCATTGATCAAACGATCAATATTAATATAGGAAGGCAGGGGCCATCCACAAAGGCTAATTAATGATGGGTCTTTTCAACCTAATTCAAAACCAATCGTATTCCGGGTATTTAAGATACTTCGCCGGTTGAGGCGGTAGTCCATATGGAGCAGAGTTCATTGTTGCATCAATGTCCTTTTCAGTTTTTGTTGATGTCTCCTCTGCCTGTTGTTTGTAGTTATTCACCACAACCTTAAAAAGAAGTTCAGGGGATTCAACCGGAGCTAATTCCTGGTGTCTTCGTTTACGTTTAAAATAAATATTCTCTTTTTCCTCAATAACACGCATCACAAAATGATTTTGGTAAGACTAGTTGATTTATCAGAGCTACCCAAAATGTCAAAAACCATGCAAGACCTAAATTGAAAGGTCAATGATATGTAAAACAAAAAATAAAGTTATTCACTCTCCTAACAAAAGATAGTTTGATAAATAGAAAGTTTCGACAATTAGTTTTTTTATCCGTTCTTCCGGGAACTATAAACATGCGTAAACATAAAATGCTGCAGGTGATGAAAAATAAAAAGGGATGTAAAAACATCCCTTATCTGCACATGAGAACATTGTTCCCAAATTATCTGCTACTCATACTTCCTTTACATCAATAAAACTAACATGAGCAAAAAACCAGAGTTGTGGCAGCAATGCTGATGGAAATAATGATTTGTTTCATAATAATTTTTTTTGATTGATAATACTATTTCAACATTTTCGGTTGATCCTGATACAAGAATAATCATTAAACCAAGACACTAAATGCAGGTATCAATAAACGGCGGGTTACGGTAAACAAACAGTAGGAAAGGGGCCATTGAAAATGGTGAACAATCAAATGCTCCCAAGAAAGATAATTCAGTAGCCGCTGGCCTGGCGTCAACGGTAGAAGCATAATCTTCTTGCTGGTAACAGAAGATTTTACCTGCGGACCTTGTTAATTACGTCGCCAAGAAGATCAACTACCTCTTGCTGTACGATCCCGATCTGTTCAATTTCTTCTCCGGCTCTCCAATGTTCACCCTCTTTAATAAGAGTAAGGCGTTGTGTCCCTTTACCGGATTGAAGCAACACATCGTAGGTTCCTGTTAGCCCACCATCCCATGAAATTGTTTCAGCAAGAGCCGCTTTGTAAAAAACATTTTTATGGGTGAAAGTGGTTGTAAAAACCAGGTGATCGGTAGTTTCTGGCCTGCCAGTAACGAGTTGGAAGTCCATATAAGTTGTATTTAGACTATTAAGTTAAGTAAAACTCTTATTTCTTAGCGCTGCGATTTTATGAACGGACAATACATTCGTCTGATTTGTGCGCCGGGCGTATGGTGCTATTCCCAGCGTGGTGCATTTTATAAGTTAAACCCCGCGAATACGAACATTGGCTAACTTTATTTCAATAAACCACTTCTATGGAATGGAAAAATAAAATAGCAGTTATCACCGGCGCCAGTACCGGTATCGGCAAGGCAACAAAAGATTTGCTCCGTAGCAAAGGGGTAATTGTTTATAATCTCGATCGAAACAAGCCAGATGAAAATGACAACAATTTTATTCTTTGCGATGTAGTTAAAAAAGAAAATATCAATGCCGCTATTGACGGGGTTCTTGCAAAAGAAAAAAGAATTGACATGCTCTTTGCCAACGCAGGTGTCCACTTGTTTGCAACACTGGAAGAAACAACTTATGAGCAACTGGAGTCTATTGTTGCGATCAACATACTGGGCGTTTTTTACCTGCTTAAAAAAACAATACCGATCATGAAGCAACAACAAAAAGGAAGTATCGTATTGATGGGCTCTGACCAGACATTTATTGGTAAAGCCAGCAGTTCCGTGTATGGTATGACCAAAGCAGCAATAGGCCAGCTTGCTAAAAGCACCGCCATTGATTATGCTCCTTTTAATATAAGAGTAAATTGTATTTGTCCCGGTACCATTAATACACCGTTGCTTCACCGGGCGGTAGAACAATTTGTTGCAAAAACCGGCACAGCTGCCGAAGAAGTTTACAGGTCATTGGATGGAGTGCAACCGATGGGTCGTATCGGCAAGCCTGAGGAAATTGCACGATCTGTTGCATTTTTATTGTCCGACGAAAGTTCATTCACAACAGGCAGCCTGTTCGCGGTTGATGGCGGGTACATTTGTCAATAAAAATATGTCTGATGCGTACTGACCCTGATATTTAATATTCAATCTTCAGTCTCTACCTGGCTCATCCGTCGCCAATAATATATCCATAGTTTTGTGACTAATAACCTGCATACATGGAAGAAGCTGATTTACCGAAACGGAAGGCCGCTGATATTTCATCGGTGATTAACACGTTGGATTATTTTTATCCATTAAGCGAGGGTGTCAAAGATTATTTTAGAAAGTACAGTTTTGCCTGTTCATTTCGCAAAGGGAAACTATTGTTGAAGGCTGGCCAGGTATGTGAACATATCTATTTCATAAAAAAAGGCGCTGTACGTGGATTCATTAAAGAAGGGAAAAAAGATATTACAACTTGGATCACGGCCGAAAATGAAGTGGTGAGTTCTATTTCAGCGCTCGACATAAAAGCACCGGCTTTCGAAAATATGCAAGCCATTGAAAATTGTGAGTTGCTTGCATTAACCTATGAAGATTTTCAAAATCTATATATCAGGTTTCCCGAATTTAATATTGTTGCCAGGAAAGTTTTACAAAAGTATTACCAGGATGCAGAGGAACGGGCATTTATTGCAAGACTGACAAATGCTGAAAATAAGTACCGGCTCTTCATAACGAGGTATGGTCATCTCGCCAACCGGATTCCATTGAAATATATTGCATCCTTTCTTGGTATTACGCTTGAAACGTTAAGCAGGGTTCGCAAAAGACTTTCTTTAAAGAAATGAGAAATGAAACCTGGTAAGGGCGGCACCTCCTCATGCATACGATCTACAAAAAAAATATTGACAATTGTCAAAATTTCAGCTGTAAAAATCTTAGGAAATAATTGATTTAAGCTTTGGTAAATATAATGAAACCCTTTCCTGTAAAGGGTTTCGTCTGATTGAAATTCTTTAGATACCTGTGCAGCAGGTATATTTACTCCATTTAGTAATGATCGGTAATATTGATGAATCTTCCGTTTCTTTATTAACAAATGATTGCTGAAGGAGATTTCCGAACCATTATCCTTTCAGATGGAATTTTATAATCCAGGCAAGAAAAAGATTAGCACCATCCTCTTTGATCTGCCTGGATTTTTTTTGTGTCTCAGTTTCCGGTATCGGGT
>CBFGXP010000170.1:0-8724 GCA_965652775.1 uncultured bacterium | reverse complement strand
AATGCTTTTAATACGTGGACATATAAAACACTGCATATAGAAGATTTCAGGATGGTAAAATATTCCGTTAGTCATTGTGCTGATTTTTTCAGAGGGATTAAAAAGTTAGTAGGTCTTTTCAGTCAACAGGAACTTCCTTCTTTTTTTAAAATATATATAGAAAGAGCCGAACAACTTTTAAGAGAAACGCCGCTTGCAAAAATTTCTGCGTCAAGACAGGGTGAAAAGTTTTCCCCCTCTCAAAGTCTTTATTATGGTTACCACATTCGTAACCGGTATAAAAATGATACGATCGAATTGCTTGAGATTTTTGGGCGACTCGATGCGTGGTATTCGATGGCTACGGCCATGAAAGCTTTTGATCTCCGTTTTCCTCAATTTATTGAACAGGATAAACCAAACGTTAATGCAAAAGGTCTTTATCATTTATTAATTAAGCACCCGGTTGCCTATGATCTTGAATTAAACCCTGATCATAATTTTCTTTTTCTTACCGGGGCAAATATGGCCGGTAAAAGCACACTAATTAAATCTGTCGGGTCAGCTGTATTCCTCGCCCATCTTGGTATGGGTGTACCGGCACAACAAATGACGTTGACTTTGTTCGATGGCCTGCTGACCAATATTAATGTAGTTGACAATATCGCTAAAGGAGAAAGTTATTTCTTTAACGAAGTACAACGTGTAAAAAATACTGTCCAAAAGATAAACAATGGGAAAAAATGGCTCGTGTTGATCGATGAGCTATTTAAAGGAACCAATGTACAGGATGCAATGAAATGTTCGCTAACGGTAATCAAAGGTTTGATCAAGATAAAAAACTCATTGTTTATTCTCTCCACGCATCTTTACGAAATTGGTGAAGAGTTAAAACAATATCCCAATATAAGCTTTCGCTATTTTGAAACAACTGCAAAAGACGACCAGCTTGACTTCAGTTATCAATTAAAAGAAGGTATCAGCAACGACCGGCTGGGATATCTCATCCTGAAAAGAGAGAAAGTGGTTGATATGCTGGAAAAACTTTAGAACGGATCCAGAACCACGATTCAAAGGATTAATATAGATTTGGAGGAAATCAGGAAAAACTTCTGTATGCGAATAATACTTCTTTCAGTATTTATTTTTTGCTTCAAACTCTTGTCTTTTACACAAAGCAACATTGATGTTTTGCATTACCGGTATGAGATCAGGTTGAGTGATAATAATGATACCGTTTATGGAGTAGCAAAGATCAAAGTAAAATTTCTGCAACCATCCAATGAAATCAGCCTTGATCTGGTCAAGACAAAAAAGGACGGAAAAGGAATGAGTATTGGCCTGTTGCAGGGAAATTATATTCGTGAGTATATTCATAAGGATGAAATTCTTCGCATTCTTTTATCAAAAAATATGGCTACCGGGGATACCGCCACTTTTGTAATTCCTTATTCAGGTATACCTGCAGATGGCCTTATCATTTCCAAAACCAAATACGGTCATCGAAGTTTTTTTGCAGACAACTGGCCCAACCGTGGCCATAACTGGATCCCTTGTCATGATGATCCTGCTGATAAAGCAACAGTAGAATTTGTCGTAACCGCTCCCGGGCATTACCAGGTTATTGCCAATGGTGTACAAATTGAAGAATCATCCCTTGGCAACAACTTTAAACTTACTCATTGGAAAGAAGAAACTCCTGTTTCTACAAAGGTCATGGTGATCGGCGTGGCAGACTTTGCAGTTAACCTGGCAGGCGTGGTCAATGGAAATATTCCTGTTTATAGTTGGGTCTATCCTGAAAATAGAGACAAAGGTTTTTATGATTATGAAATGGCGAAAGATATTCTCCCTTTCTTTATCAATAACGTCGGGCCTTATGGGTATAAAAAATTAGCTAATGTACAATCAAAAACAAGATTCGGCGGATTGGAAAATGCAAACACAATTTTTTATTCAGAAAGCTCTGTAACTGGTACAAGAAAAAGCGAAGGATTGCTGGCGCATGAAATAGCGCATCAATGGTTCGGCAATATGGCCACTGAAAAAAATTTTGGGCATTTGTGGCTAAGCGAAGGTTTCGCAACATATTTTACCATTCTCTATTTTGAAAATAAATATGGGAAGGATACTGCAATAAAAATGCTGAAGGACGACAGGGAACAGGTAATTGCATTTTCAAAGGAAAGCAGAAAAGCAATTGTTGATACAGCAGAAAGGGATTTTATGAAATTGCTGAATGCAAATTCTTATCAAAAAGGTGGCTGGATATTACATATGTTGCGCAATCAATTGGGGGATTCTGTTTTCTGGAGATCGATAAGAAAATACTATGCAACGTACGCGGGAGATATTGCAGATACCCGAGATCTTCAAAAAGTTTTTGAAAACGTTTCTGGTAGAACGCTGAAACAATTTTTCGATCAATGGCTGTATACTGCCGGTCAGCCGGAGCTTGACATAACATGGAAGTATAATGCTGCTGAAAAAATTTTATACGTTGAGGGGAAACAATTGCAAAAAAATATTTTTCATTTTCCCTTACTTTTAAAAATCAATAACAGTTCTGGTGTTAATAAAGAAAAAATCAACGTGAATAATGCCACATTTTCTTATAAAATCAAAATGAATCAAGAACCCGTTTCAATAGTGGTTGATCCTGACACAGAACTTTTAATGACTAGTACGATCAAAGAAAAATAAAACCCCGTTTTACGTAGTTTATGATATTTAAATCCTGGTAAACGGTAGTAGCATTCCGGGAAATAAATCCCCCCTTAATTCCCACTTTATTGGCCTTATTATTGGCTTAGTATTCACTTAAAAATTGAAATCATGAAAAAATCTATTATTGCAGGTATTGTGAGTATTTCCCTGGTTTGGACATCCTGTACGGCTGAAAAAGACCGTTATGTTGATTTAAGAACCGGTGAGAATATTGAATTAGAAAAAGACTCAGAAACGGGGGTATGGGTTAATGCGAAAACTAAAAAGCCCGTTTACATATATGTTGACACTAAGAAAAAAGACACTATCTATGGAAAAAGCGGAGCAGTCATCAATGGTCATATAGTACGATCAGACGACAATGTATATTGGTATGATATGGATCACAAAGAGGAATACAAGGTAAAAAGTGATGATTACAAGATGAAAGTAGAAAAAGACGGAGACATAAAGATTAAGGATGGTGACAAAAAAACAAAGATTGATGGCGAAACCGGGGAGAAAAAAGTAAAGACTGATTAACCCTTTAACTATATATCTAAAACCGCTCGATTTTGAGCGGTTTTTTATGGCAACCATGCTCCACCCGTGGTAGCATTATTGTAAATTTTAATTATCATTTAATTCACGTTGGAACCAGACAATTCAAATGATAAAAACTTCGTGGGCATCAAAATTGAAGTACATCGTCATCTTCTGAACAATTCTTAACCCATTCCTACTTAAAGTAGTGTTGTAAGAAAGCTGTTTGCAAAAAACAGGAGACTAAATACTACCACAACATGACATTATCGGATTTATTTAATAAAAACTCAATTCTCAGGAGGTATTATTTCAAAACGCTGATCGTAATAGGTTTTTTCTGGACCTTATTTGATTATTCCCGCTTTCTTGCCCTTAGTTTATTTGAGGAATCGGAAAACTACCCTTTTGCTGAAACAAGTCAAAGCATTTTTATTTTAACGTTTATCATTGGGCTGATAGCGTATTCCACACTGGCTTATTGGCTGATTTTTCCTCTAAAAACGCGTTTGCGGAAATATCCGCTATGGATCAACTTTGTTTTAAAAACGCTGATTCTCTGTGTTGGTACTGCTGTGTATGCGATCCTTAATTTTTATATTGTCTATATATTTATTTATGGATATAGCCCAATCGCCGCTTCCCGTTCTCTTTTTCATTTTGCGTTTCAAAGCAGCTGGCTGTTGAGCTATGTATCATCACGATTACTGTTGTATGTTATTACACTCTTTGCTCTTGAAATAAATGAAAAATATTCACCGGGTGTATTTACAGATATTTTTGTTGGCAAGTACCTGGAACCAAAAGAAGAAAAAAGAATCATTTTTTTTATCGATCTTAAAGATTCGACTCCTATTGCTGAAAAACTTGGACATAAGAAATATTTCTTTTTCATCCGCGATTTTATTCATCACATTTCACTTGCCCTGCTGGAATATGACGGGTTAATATACCAGTATGTAGGTGATGAAATTGTGGTGTCCTGGCTTTCAAATGAAAGTAACAAACACAAAAGCCTGCAATGTATATTGAGAGCCAGGCGCATTATTCAAAGGGAAAGTAGTTATTACAGGAGGGAGTATGGAATTTTGCCGGAATACCGGATCGGTGCGCACATCGGCTTTGTGACGGTTGGGGAAATTGGAATAGTAAAAAAAGATCTGACGATGAGCGGAGATGCCATGAACACGACGGCAAGAATAAGAACCCAGTCCGGAGAATTAAATCAGAAAATTGTAGGCTCCGCTGATTTTGTAAAAAATATTGGGCTCAAAGATTTTCAAATGGAGAGCCTTGGATTTATTGAGCTTAAAGGAAAGAAAGAGTCTTTAGAATTATTTGGCCTGAAAATTTAATCAACATCCCAGGTTGATGGTTCGTATTTTCTTATCGATTACCATTTCGTGGTATAGGCTGCAATAATTATTTCTCTATCTTCATTTCATGCTTGTAAAAGTATTTGGCAGCGCTGTGTACGGGGTTGAAGCGATAACAATCACTATCGAAGTAAACTGGATGAGCACGGGAATCGGTATTGTTATTGTTGGATTGCCGGACAATGCAGTAAAAGAAAGTTTACAGCGTATCGAAAGCACTATTAAAGCTTTGGGGTTTCAAATGCCAAGAACCAAGATCGTGGTAAATATGGCCCCTGCAGATATCAAAAAAAGCGGAACTCCTTTTGATCTTCCCATAGCACTTGGCATACTTGCAGCTTCTGAATTAATTTCCAATCACGAGGCCATTGAGAAATACCTTGTAATGGGAGAACTCAGCCTTGATGGTGAACTCAGGCCGATCAAAGGTGCATTGCCTATCGCTATCCAGGCAAGAAAGGAAAATTTTAAAGGATTGATCGTGCCGAAAGCAAATGCAAAAGAAGCTGCAATAGTAAATAACCTGACGGTATATGGTGTTGAGAATATTGAAGAGGTAATCAACTTTTTTTCAAATAACGAAACTGGTCTTGAACCAGTAACCGTAAATACAAGAGAAGAATTTTATAACTCACAATATGATTACGAAATAGATTTTGCTGATGTTAAAGGACAGGAAAATATTAAAAGGGCATTAGAGATCGCCGCTGCCGGCGGACATAATGCAATATTAATTGGACCTCCCGGTGCCGGAAAAACCATGCTGGCAAAACGATTGCCAACGGTATTACCGCCGTTGACGTTGCAGGAAGCATTGGAGACAACAAAAATTCATTCGGTAGCTGGCAAGCTTCCGGAAAATTCGACATTGGTTTCAAAACGTCCTTTCCGTTCACCCCACCATACAATTTCTGATGTCGCCTTAGTTGGTGGGGGCGGCAATCCGCAACCCGGAGAAATATCTCTGGCGCATAATGGCGTTCTATTCCTGGATGAATTACCTGAATTTAAAAGAACAGTATTGGAAGTAATGCGCCAACCAATGGAAGAAAGAAGAGTAACGATATCGAGAGCGAAGATCGCATTGGATTTTCCTGCATCCTTCATGTTGATCGCATCTATGAACCCTTGTCCCTGTGGTTTTTTTAATCATCCTGAAAAAGAATGTACTTGTCCTCCCGGCGCTGTACAGAAATATTTAAATAAAATTTCGGGACCCTTGCTTGATCGTATTGATCTGCACGTAGAAGTAACTCCGGTTCCTTTTAATGAATTATCGGCTGCCAAAAACTCTGATAACTCTACGGTTATTCGTGAAAGAGTGATCAGAGCAAGAGAACGACAGGAAGAACGCTATAAAAATAACCCCGGCATCTATTGCAATGCACAAATCAACAGTAAAATGCTAAAAGAAATTTGTGTGATAGATACTGTTGGTCAGAATTTATTAAAGGCTGCCATGGAAAAGCTTAATCTTTCCGCAAGAGCATACGACAGAATTTTAAAAGTATCAAGAACAATTGCTGATCTTGATGGAACTGAAAAGATAAAACCTGAACACCTGGCAGAAGCGATCCAATACAGAAGCCTTGACCGGGAAGGCTGGGGTGGCTAAATTTTCATTTGACTGATTTGCTTTACTTTGCTTTCAAATAATTTCTATCAATTGACAACAGCTTGTATTATTTGCGGAAATACAGACCGCAATGAAATTTTTTCAGTAAAAGAATTACAGCTAGGGCTTAATGAAACGTTTCAATACCAGCTTTGCGAAAATTGTGGCTCCATGCAACTGCTGGATCCTCCTGCAGACTTTTCCCGCTATTATCCCAATGAAGATTATTACTCCTTTAAGATGGAAATGAAGGCGCTAAAAAAACCAGGCTTGCTACAGCAGGCAAAATCTGATCATATTTTATATGGGAAAAATAAGATTGTTGGATCACTTTTATCCATTGGCTATAAGATACCTGAGCAATACCATTGGGTAAAGAATTCAAAGGCAGAACCTCGTGATGCCATTCTTGATGTAGGGTGCGGTAACGGCAGCCTGCTTACCCGACTTTATAAGATGGGATTTACAAACCTCACAGGGATTGACCCTTTTATTAATGAAGGCCACGACTATGGAGCTATTAAAATTTATAAAAAAGAAATTCATGACCTGGATGGGCGTTTTGACCTTATAATGATGCACCATTCGCTTGAACATATGTTTCAGCCATTGAAGGCATTGCAGAAAGCTTTTTCATTGCTCAATAAAAATAAATACCTGCTTGTAAGGATACCGGTAATGGGTAATTATGGCTGGCAGCATTATAAAACCTACTGGTGCGGTCTTGATGCTCCCCGCCATATTTTCATTCCTTCTGAAAAAGGAATGCGAATGATGGCAACCGCTGCGGGTTTTGAGATTGAAAAAGTGGAATATGACAGTAATAATTATGTGATCTGGTGCAGCGAACAATATTTAAAAGGTATTCCGCTCCATGCCGCAGAAAGCTGGTCAATGAATCGTGAGAAAAGTCTCTTTACAAAAGAAAAAATAAAAGAGTTCGAGGAAAAGATCATGAACGAGAATAAAAATAATAACGGGGATACGGCAGCTTATTATCTTAAGAAAAAATAACACATTGAATAGTGTAGCAAATAAGAAAAAGATATTACTCATCACCCCGGATTACATGGACTATACGGATATGATCCGGAATGGCATTACCGAATACCGGAATGCAGAAACTCATTTGGTTACTACCACAGGGGATGATCTAAAGTTTAGTTACCGTAATTCCTTTCACCGCTTACAAAATTTTTTTTCCAAAACCTTCTTGGGAGTAAATCAAAAAAAGGTTTTCTATAAGAATGCGATAAAGCAAAAACTGGAGTTCATTTTTCATGATGATTCACTTTTTGACGATATACTTATACTTCGCCCGGACCTGATCAAAGAACATTTACCCTTCATAAAAAAACATGGCAAACGATCAATAGCTTATTTCTGGGATAGCTTTTCAAGAATCCCACAAGGGAAAGACACTATTCAGTATTTTGACAAATTCTTCAGCTTTGAACCCAAAGATGTAAAAGCTCATCAATTAAATTTTCTCCCGAATTTTTATTCACCGGACCTGTCAATACATAAAAATAAACAGCCACAATTTGATCTTTCTTATGTTGCTTCTTATGATACCAGGGTGACGACTTTGGAAAGTATCCTTGTTTCATTAAGCTCTTTAGAACTCAAAACAAATATCAATATCCTTGCTCCAAAGACTATTGCGCCCAAAAATAAAAATGAAAAAAGTATAACATGGTTTAGCGATGTTCTCCCGAGAAAGGAAATGATACGCATTATGAACGACAGCTGCGTTTTACTGGACATTGCACAACCGAAACAGGAAGGATTATCATTCCGCGTCTTTGAAGCAATGATACTTGAAAAGAAAATAATCACAACAAACCGGGCCGTGACCACCTATGATTTTTATGACCCGAAAAACATATTTGTTTGGGAAAATGAAAACACGGTCCCTTCAAAAGATTTTTTTACATCTGCCTACTCTACTTTACCCGCTGAAACTGTAAAAAAGTATTCCCTTCAAAATTGGATAGGCAGGGTATTTGAAGAATAAAGAGATAATAGCCGTCTGATCTTCCCGGTTTATCTTTACAATAATACTACAGGATGCAAAATGATTTCAGCCTTCTCAATGATTATTACGACAAGATCTATGTTCTTTCCCTGCCCCGCCTTTCTGAAAGAATAAATTATATCAAACATGTACTTGATGGCTTGAAATATGAATTTGTTTGGGGCGTCGACAAAGAACAAATGTCTCTTGATGAACTAAAAGCTTCGGGATTGTATGATTCAGACCTATATCGTTCCTTCTACAAGAAACCAAAGGAAATGACCCTGGGCATGCTGTGTTGTTCCCTGGGACACGTAAGGATCTATAAGGACATTCTGAACAAAGGATATAAAAAAACCCTGGTTCTCGAAGATGATGTAGTGCCGATTAAAGACAACCTTAAATATTTTTCTCAAATCATTAAGGAATTGCCCAGCGATTGGGAGCTTCTTTACCTGGGTTATGAGAAAAATGACAATTTTGGATGG
>CBFGXP010000169.1:0-8866 GCA_965652775.1 uncultured bacterium | reverse complement strand
TGGAAGAGGATGGTGGCTTGTAAAAGGGGCCTTGGTTCGGGGCCCCTTCTTTTTTGCTTTCCGCCTAAACTTTGGAACTTTTAAACATCTCGAACTCTTTCTCTACATTTGTTACTTCACTAATTATAATTCATGGAATATAATACTATAAGAAACCAGCTGGTGATGCGGGAGTATGGGCGGCATATCCAAAAAATGATTGAACATCTAGTTAGCATTGAAGACCCCGAAAGACGTCAGGCGAATGCCCAGGCAGTTATTGAGTTGATGGGCTTTTTAAATCCCCACCTTAAAAACGTTGAAGATTTCAGGCATAAATTATGGGATCATCTCTTCCTGATATCAGATTTCAAACTTGAAGTAAAGTCACCCTACCCTATTCCAACAAAGGAAACCCTGAAGGCAAAACCGAAGCCCCTTCATTATCCAAAACGCTACCCAAAGTTTTCTCATCTTGGTAAAAACCTGGAAGTAATTATCAGTAAAGCGTTGAAGGAAGAAAATCCGGATAAGAGACTTGGTTTTGCAAATGCGGTGGCTTATTATATGAAACTTGCCTATAATAACTGGCATAAAGAAATTGTACACGATGATGCGATCCAGAGCGAACTGACAAGCATTACAGATGGGCAGCTCACTTTTACTAATACGCCATTTGTTAAAGCATATCGTCCCCAGCAGGAGAGCAGGGATAGAGACCGTGGCGGGTATGGAAAACAAAGAGGAGGGAAATTTCAACAACGCGGTGGTGGGGGAAATGGTGGGGGAAGAAGGCATGATAATCGTGGTGGCGGAGGTGGTGGATATAAGAAGAAAAGATACTGATCGGTCAAGATAGTAGTTGATAGCCCTGATAGAAACAACAACTGTCAGGGCTTTAATTTTACGTAAAATTCTAAATCCTTATGAGTTCCTTCGAAGTTCAGGGCGGCAAAAAATTAAGAGGAGAAATCAATCCACAGGGCGCAAAGAATGAGGCATTACAAATCATCAGCGCTGTGTTGCTTACAGCTGAAAAAGTAACGATCAGCAATATTCCCGATATCCTCGATGTAAATCTATTGATAGAATTGCTGGGGGATATGAATGTAAAAATTGAAAGACCGCAACAGGATACTTGTGTTTTTCAGGCCAATGATGTAAATATTGACTACCTCCACAGCGAAGCATTCAGAAAAAAAAGTGGAAGACTGCGTGGCTCGGTAATGTTTGCGGGACCAATGCTATCAAGATTCAAAAAAGCATTTATACCAAAACCTGGTGGAGATAAAATAGGCAGAAGAAGGCTCGACACACATATTACCGGCTTTGAAAAACTTGGTGCCGAATTTACTTATCATGAAGAAGATGGTTTTTTTCACCTTGTGGCGCCTGATTTAAAAGGAACTAATTTATTACTGGATGAACCCTCAGTAACCGGAACCGCAAACATCGTTATGGCTGCCGTGATGGCCGAAGGAGTCACCACAATTTACAACGCAGCATGCGAACCATATATCCAGCAATTGTGCCACATGCTGAATAAAATGGGAGCAAAGATCAATGGAGTCGGTAGCAATAAACTTATCATTAAAGGTGTAGCGGAACTTGGTGGCACTAAACATCGAATGCTTACAGATATGATCGAAGTCGGTTCATTCATTGGCCTGGCCGCAATGACACAAAGTGATATAGTAATTAAAAATGCAGGAATCGAAAATCTTGGAATCATCCCCGAAAAATTTCAACAGCTAGGAATACATATGAGTTTTAATGGTGATGATATTCATATACCTGAACAGGATGTTTATGAAGTGCATCGTTACTTTGATGGTGGTGTGCTCACTATTTATGACCATCCCTGGCCTGGATTTACTCCGGATCTTTTAAGCATTGTATTGGTAACAGCAATTCAGGCAAAAGGAAGTGTATTGATACATCAAAAAATGTTTGAAAGCCGCTTGTTCTTTGTTGATAAACTGATTGACATGGGCGCACAAATAATTCTTTGTGATCCCCATCGTGCCGTTGTAATTGGTTTGGAACGCAAACAAAAGCTTCGTGGAATAAGGATGAGTAGTCCTGATATCCGAGCCGGCGTTGCTTTATTGATCGCGGCACTCAGCGCTGAAGGATCAAGTGTTATTCAAAACATTGAGCAGATCGACCGGGGTTATCAAAATATTGATGGCCGATTGAGAATGTTGGGTGCGGATATAAAAAGAATTTGATCTCTTATAACTACACCTCTTCTGAAGCACAAACTATTTTCCCTATCTTTTCCCAATGCTTAACCGAAGTATCAGTAAATGGGCAATGGTTTTGCTCGTCATTAACGGTGTCATCGGTTCAGGTATTTTTGGATTGCCATCAAAAATTTTTAAAGAAATTGGCGTTTATAGTATCGCTGCTTTTCTTGTTTGTGCCGTCGCTGTCTTTGTAATCATTGTATGCTTTGCAGAAGTAAGCAGCCGTTTTGAAAAAACCGGTGGTCCTTATCTCTATGCGCTTTCCTCTTTTGGGCCGCTACCGGCTTTTCTCACCGGCTGGCTGTTACTAATAACCAGGCTTATTACTTATGCTGCGCTGATCAATTTACTTGTCACCTATCTTTCTGTCTTTTCTGATTGGTTTACACAACCCGCAGCCCGCATCGCCACGATCATATCGCTTACTTTGCTATTAGCCTATATCAATCATATAGGCGTAAAGGACAGTACAAAAGTCAATAATTTTTTAACAGTTGGTAAACTCCTCCCACTGCTGTTATTTATCATAGTTGGTTTTTTTTTCATTGATCCTGCTTACTATGAAATAAAGAACGTTCCCGCGTTCTCTTCTTTTTCATCTGCCGTTTTACTGCTGGTTTTTGCATTTGGCGGGTTTGAATCAGTGTTGGTAAATAGCGGTGAAGTAAAAAATCCCGCCAAGAGTTTGCCTTTCGCATTATTGCTGGCCGCATTAGTCATTGGAACAATTTATATGCTGGTACAAATTGTAAGCATTGGTACATTGCCTACCCTTGCTTCCTCAGACAAACCGCTCGCAGAGGCAGCTGGTTTATTTATGGGGAAAAAAGGAGCCATGATAATTGCTATAGGTGCTGTATTCTCGGTTGTTGGCACCCTGAATGCAATTATGCTGGTAGGCTCAAGACTACCTTTTGCTTTCAGCGAAGAAAAGCAGTTCCCCGATGTTTTCTCTTTTATTCATCCGAAACATAAAACACCAACATGGTCATTGTTGCTTTTTATGTTTGTAACAATAATCATCTCGATCAATTATTCGTTTCTTTCTGCTGCATCTATCAGTGCCATTACAAGAGTAATGATCTATGGAATTGTTTGTATTACGCTTATAATACTTCGTAAAAAGAAACCTCAACAACCAAATTACTTTAAAATAAAATATGGCGGTATAATCGCTATAATTGGTGTTTTAATTACCATCTGGCTATTGAGCAGTGCAACAATTAAAGAGCTGAAGCATATCGGGATAGCAATTGGGATCGGTTTGGCAATTTATTTGTTGATGGAAATATCAAAGAAAATTGCACCGGCTAAATAAATATTTTTCTACCGCTGTCCCATTTCCATCAGTTCATTTGTTATTAATATAAATCATATCAAAAACATTAAATTTTTTAAAAATGGAAGAGTATGCTTTAATTATGAGACACGAAGATGGCGCAAAGATCGCTTCCCCTGAACAAATGCAGGAATGGATGAAACAAACTATGGACTGGATCGGTGGAATTGCAGCACAAAATAAATTTGTAAGTGGTACGGGGCTGCCTTTTGAAGGTGCCAGGGTTGTAACCACTAAGAATTCAAAACCTGTGGTTACAAACGGTCCGTTCGGTGATATTAAAGAAACCATCGGAGGCCTTATTATAGTTAAAGCCGGTTCAGTTGAGGAAGCAGTTGAATTTGCAAAAGGGTGTCCGGTATTGCAAGGGGAAGGAAATAGCCTGGAAGTAAGAAAAATTGCAAAAGATGATGGTGTTCATTAAAAAAAATTGAAAGCCTGTGCAATTTTGCATAGGCTTATCAAGCATGACACAACAAGAATTAATACCACATTTATTCAGAACTGAATTCAGAAAAATAACCGCTGTCCTTTGTAAGCATTTTGGAATCGCACATATTGAAACGGCCGAGGATATTGCCAGTGATACTTTTTTGTCAGCCGTCGAAACCTGGACATATAAAGGCATACCCGCTAATCCAACAGCATGGCTTTATACCGTTGCAAAAAACAAAGCAAAAAATCATTTTCATCGTGGTCACATTTTCTCGGAAAAAATTGCAGGCGAAATAAAAAATACATCGACAGACACAGAACAACCAGAAATAAATTTATCAGAAAAAAACATTACCGACAGCCAATTACAAATGCTATTTGCAATTTGTCACTCTTCCATCCCCACTGAAGCGCAAATTGGTTTAGCCCTTCGGATCCTTTGCGGATTTGGAATAAATGAAATTGCAACTGCTTTTTTAACCAGTAGCGAAACGATCAATAAAAGACTATCCAGGGCCAAAGAAAAATTGAGGGCTGAGAAAGTAACAATTGAATTTCCTGATACATCAGTATTAAACAATCGGCTGGAAACTGTTTTGACTACTTTGTATTTACTTTTCAGTGAAGGTTACTATTCTGAAAGTGACGATAGGATTTTGCGGGAAAACCTTTGCGAAGAGGCAATGCGATTGACCCTAATGCTAATTGAAAACGAGCAAACAAACGTACCTCACGTAAATGCGTTGTACTCATTAATGTGTTTTCATTCTTCAAGGTTTGCAGCAAGAAAAAATGAAAAGGGGGAATTCATCTTATACGAGGACCAGGATGAATCGCTTTGGAACCATGAATTGATCATCAAAGGGATTTATTTTCTTCATGAATCGGCAAAAGGAAATAAGGTTTCAAAATACCATATCGAAGCAGGTATTGCATATTGGCACACTATTAAATCCGATACCAGGGATAAATGGGAAAACATTTTACAACTCTATAATAAATTATTACAGATAGAATATTCACCAATTGCTGCCCTCAACAGAACCTATGCACTCTCCAAAGCAAATAGCAAACAAGAAGCTATTATTGAAGCGGAAAAATTGGAATTAACAGGCAATCATTTCTACTTCACTTTACTTGGAGTTCTTTATACAAACATTGATGATAATAAAGCAATTGAAAACTTTCAAATAGCTGTTTCGCTGGCAAAAACACAGACGGATAAACAAACCATCCAAAAGAAGATTGGGAAATTGACCAATGAAAAAAACCCAAAGTTGATTTAAACGATTACTGCAGCGTTAATTAGAATTTCTTCCTTTCTTTGCCAATGGCTGCATCAACGCACAAACTCATTATTATTACTGCTCCTTCCGGTGCAGGTAAAACTTCCATTACTAGACATTTGTTGAAAACATTCCCTGATCAACTAGCTTTTTCGATATCCGCCGCTACACGTCAAAAAAGAGATCATGAAAGTGACGGCGTTGATTATCATTTTATGACTGTGGAAGAGTTCAAAGAAAGAATACAGAATAATTCTTTTGTTGAATGGGAAATGGTTTATGAAGGAAAATATTATGGCACCCTGAAGTCTGAGATCCATCGTATTTGGAAACAAGAAAAAACTCCTTTGCTTGATATTGATGTGCAAGGCGCCGTGCATGTGCGACAACAACATCCCGAACATACACTTTCCATTTTTATTGAACCTCCCTCCGTAGATGAATTAAAGAGACGATTGAGTAGTCGCGGTACTGAAACGGAAGAAAGTCTTACCACACGTTTAAACAAAGCCACTTATGAGCTTTCATTCAAAGACCATTTTGATAAAGTTATTGTGAACAATAACTTAGAAAAAGCATGTAAGGAAGCAGAAGAAATAGTTGCTGGTTTCCTCTCCAGCTGAAACATGGTCCAACCTTCTTTTTTGTAAGTATTACTTAGTACTTACCACTTAGAACATCTTATCACTTTAAACTATCTTTACTCCCCAATGTTTGAGATTCGCATTATAATTTGGTTTATACTCACGATCCTGCTAATGGGATTTTTTGCTGGTATCGAAATGGCGTTTTACAGCGCCAATAAAATGAGCATTGAATTAAAAAAGAAACAAGGAAGGGCCAGCGGCCAGATACTTGATCAATTCATCGATCATCCGGTTTATTTTCTTGGCACAACACTGATCGGATTTAATGTGTTTCTCGTATTCTTTGGTTTGCAGATCAGCAAGGTAATGGAACCATTGTGGACAAGACTGGATGTTGGTTCTTATTCTTTACGTATCCTGATTGAAATACTTTTATCAACGCTACTCGTTCTTGTATTTGCAGAATTTCTGCCCCGTGCTATTTTCCGTGCACGGGCTAATTCACTCCTTAGCCGGCTAGCGCAATTGATAGACATGTTTTATCAAATGTTTTACCCGATCGCTGCCGGCTGCATCGCATTAGCTAACTGGTTGCTGAAATACGTTTTTAATGTCCGTGTGGATGAGAAAAAAGAAGTATTTGGCCGTACCGATCTGGAGCATCTTTTTCGCCAGGCAAAAGAAGCTGAAGAAGAAAAACAACCGTTAAACACAGAATTTTTTGAGAATGCTCTCGAACTGCCCAAGATCAGGATACGCCAAAGTTTAGTACCCCGCAAAGAAATTGTCGGGATTGATATTAAGGAATCGATCGATTCTTTACGGGCCCTATTAATTGAAACTAAGCTATCAAGGATAGTTGTTTACGAGGGAAATATCGATCATATAATTGGATACGTTCACCAATTGGATATGTTCAAAAGACCTTCGAGCATTCAATCTGTTTTGTTACCAATACCAGCCGTACCGGAAAGCATGAGTGCCACTGACCTCATTAATAAATTTACGCGTGAAAGAAAAAGTATTGCATGGGTAGTAGACGAATTTGGTGGTACAGCAGGCATTATTACGATGGAAGATGTATTGGAAGAAATTTTTGGCGAAATACTGGATGAATATGATGTAGAGGAGTTTGTAGAAAAGCAAATTGCCGAAAATGAATACATATTCTCAGGACGGCTTGAACTGGATTACATCAATGAAAAATATGGATTTGATTTCCCGGTGGATGAAACAGAAACCCTCTCGGGTTTTATAATTAATTACCATGAAACTATACCAAAACAGAAAGAAAGGATCATCATCGCCGACTACGAATTCGATGTTATGAATGTGAGTGATACGCGTATAGAAATGGTAAAAATCAAGAAGCTTAAATAGCAAGTTAAATTACCTTTCTGCTTATACTGACCTTAACCCGCTTATCCATTTTATTTTTTTCTACTTCCCACCAGAGATTTATCTTTCGGTTTCCAAAAAAATTAATAAGAAAATGATACAAGCAAAAAAATCGCTGCTTTTGCTGGCAGCAGGTCTGTTTGCCGTGCTTTGCAGTTTTTCACAAGGCCCGCAGGCTAACACCCAAGCCGCAAAACCAGATACTACAAAAAAAGCTCCACCGGTGCCTCCAAAACCAACTGTGGCCGAGAAAGTGAAGAGCAGTAAAAAAACTGATGGGCTTTTCACGATTTACCAGGATACTGCAAATGGCAGTGTGCAGCTGTATGTAAAGAAAAACCAGCTAGGTAAAGAATATATCTACCAGAGTTTTTCCATGGGCGGACCAACCAGCCTGTTTCTGCATCAAAACATGATCCGTACAACATGGATCTTTAAGATCAAAAAGAACTTTGACAAACTGGAATTTTCACAAGTGAATACCAATTTCTGGTACGATCCGGAAAATGCCGTAAGCAAATCAGCGAATGTTGATGTGACAGAAGCGGTTTTTTATTCTGTAAAAATTGATGGGGAAGATTCAACGGGTTTTATTGTCGGCGGAGATGGTTTATTCTTAAGTGAAAAACTTGACCCAATAAAACCATTAGTAGCTCCCGGCCCCGCTGCAAGTTTTGTATTTAACCTGGGCAGTCTGAATGTGGCTAAATCCGGTTACAAAACCGTTCGTTCTTATCCGAATAATACAGACGTAGTTGTCGAGTTATCATATGATAACCCTGCTCCTTTCAACCAGGGAGGAAAAGACATCACCGATGCTCGCTATAATCGTATTCGCTTCCAGCATAGTTTTCTTGAAATGCCGGCAGCTGATAATGCTTTTCGCCCACGTCTTGATGACCCAAGGGTTGGTTATTTTACACAGGAAATAGATAATCTTACCAGTATCAGGGTGGCCGATTATAAAGATGTGATCAATCGCTGGAACCTGGTAAAGAAAGATCCTTCTGCTGCCGTTAGCGAGCCAGTTGAACCAATTGTTTGGTGGGTGGAAAACACAACACCTGTAGAGTATCGTCAGACAATTGTTGAAGCAGGTTTAAAATGGAATGAAGCTTTTGAAAAAGCTGGTTTCAAAAATGCGGTGGTAATGAAAATTATGCCTGATGATGCTAAATGGGATCCTGCTGATATTCGTTATAATGTCATTCGCTGGGTGTCTTCACCCTATCCTCCGTACGGTGCTATCGGGCCAAGCTTTGTAAATCCTAAAACAGGTCAAATACTTGGTGCGGATATTACCGTTGAATGGTTCTCTGGCAGTGCAAGCCCGATACAGGAAGAGTTATTTGATGTAAAATCAATAAACACTGATCTGCCTTCATTGCTTTTCAATACGAATAAAAATGAAGAAGCAAATTTGCCAGGATATAAAAAAGGAAGGGCTTGTACATTGGCACAGGAATTAAAAGCACAGTTTACTACTGGCCTTACAACGTTAGAAGCAACTGATGCACCGCCTGCTGAAATAAAAGAATTGCACAAGCAATTTTTATATTATCTCATCATGCATGAAATGGGACATACAATGGG
>CBFGXP010000168.1:0-8930 GCA_965652775.1 uncultured bacterium | reverse complement strand
TGTTCAGCGAAGATTGTGCCAGCAATGATATCAGCGCCCCTTCCAATTCTCTTACGTTATTGCTGATATTGTAAGCAATATATTTTACCACTTCCTTTGGCATTTCCAGTCCGTCGTGTTTCATTTTTCTTTCCAGTATCTCGATCCTGGTGTCATAATCCGGTACTTGTAAGTCGGCACTAAGACCCCAACGGAATCTACTAAGCAATCTTTCCTGCACTCCTTCAAGGTCTTTTGGTGGCTTATCGCTTGTCAATACCAATTGCTTGCCCGATTGATGCAGATGGTTGAAAATAGCAAATAAAGCATCCTGGCTTTTTTCTGCTTTTGCGAAAAATTGAACGTCATCAACAATTAATACATCGATCAACTGGTAAAAATGAATAAAATCATTGATCGCATTATTGCGACTATGATCCATAAATTGATTGATGAACTTTTCAGAGCTCACATATAAAACTACCCGGTTTGGATGGGTTCGTTTTACTTCATTGCCTATTGCTTGTGCAAGATGCGTTTTGCCAAGGCCAACGCCCCCGTACAATACTAGTGGATTAAATGAATTAGCTCCTGGTTTTTCGGCCACGGTTTTGCCGGCACGGCGTGCTACACGGTTACAGTCACCTTCAATGAACGAATCAAAAAGATAAACAGGGTTTAGCTGCGGATCAATTTGCATTTTTTTCAATCCCGGAATTACAAATGGGTTCTTTACGGGATTGTTTATGATAAGAGGAAAATCCATTTCGTTATTGGGATACATTTTATAACCCTGCCCCGGAATATCCATCGTCAAAGGTTCCTTAGTCTTGCTGCCACTATCTACCATGATGCGATATTCAAGACGAGCTTCTTTACCTAACTCTCTTTTCAACGTCTTCGCCAATAAATTTACATAATGTTCTTCGAGATATTCGAAAAAAAATTGGCTTGGAACCTGGATAACAAGAATATTATTTTTTATTGAGATCGGTTTGATGGGCTCAAACCATGTTTTGAAGTGCTGCCATTCAACAATGTCTTTGATGATCTTTAAACAATTGGTCCAAACTTTTTCAGCATTCTTCTCCATCAGTTAGTAAGCAATTTATATCGAGTTAAGAATCTTCGTTATATTCCGCCGGTTATTTCACAGGTCATCAAAGAATTTTTTCACAGGAGGACGAATATCTAAAAATCTTTCCTAATAAAAAATTTTTATTCGTCTGTTTTTTTTGTAACCATAATTGAACTTGCCTGGGATAATTTCTTCTTTGAAAATTTTGAGAAATTAAAGTCTAGTCTTCCGAGATTTATTCCTCCCCAACCTACCTGGTTTACGATTACATCACTTCCTTTTTTATTCTTATATAGAATCGGTGCAGGAAGAAATGTATGTGTATGACCACCTATAATAAGATCAATATTTTCAGTTTCACCTGCCAATCGCTTATCACTTACTTTATTATCAGAATATGAGTTGCCAAGATGAGAAAGACAAATCACTAAATCACAATCTTTTTCCTTTTTTAAAGTAAATGCAATTTCATTTCCCTTTTCTATAGGATCCAGATATTTGGTGCCTGCTGAAAGGTTTTCCGACACTAAACCTGCCATTTCTATACCTAGCCCAAAAACACCAATTTTAATCTTTCCTTTCTTAAAAATTTTGTACGGCTGATATTTAGTTTCCATCGGTGTACCGGTAAAATCATAATTGGCAACCAACATCGGAAAATTTGCATGACTCGTCAATTGAGTCGCCAGGTTTTCAAGTCCGGCATCAAAATCATGGTTACCAATCGTTGCAGCATCGTATAGCATTGAACTCATCGCTTTAATTTCTGGCTCTCCCTTATAAAAATTGAAATAAGGTGTGCCCTGGAATATATCGCCGGCATCCAGTAATAAGACATTTTCTTCCTCTCTTCGTATTTTTTCTATTATTTCCGCTCGTGCTGCTACCCCTCCCAATCCCTGGTTGCTTCCGCCATCCATTGGAAAAGGATCAATACGACTATGTACATCATTTGTATGCAAAACAATCAGGCGATAAGCCTTTTCATCTGCGACTAATTCATTTAATACCGAGCTTCCTGCCAGGAAAGCTCCTGCCGCCATCACGTTATTATATATAAAAGCTTTTCTAGTTAACATAGCTGACCCTGTCTGTATTATTTACTGTTATTTTTTTACCCATGCTGTTATTTAATTTAATATAATCAAGAATTGCGTCACGAAGTAAATAACCGTTGGTGCTACGCTTGATGTTTTTCAGCATGCTGGTGTTTATTACAACATAATCTGAATGTGCAATTATATAATCGGCATTTAAGTCAAGTGGTTTGCCGCCTATCATCACTTGCTGTGCTGTTTTATTGGTTATCTGCATTGTAATTCCGGATTCTATGATACCATCATTGGCTGCAAGGGTATCAAGGTACTGCTTTAATAAACTTCCTTTCATTTTTATCAGAACCATGAGGTTATCAAATGGCATTAATTCATATACTTTACCTTGTGTAATAGGTCCTGCTGGGAGATCCGGTATGCGAATGCCCCCGGAATTCATAAATGCCACGTCAACGTTTCCATCAACTTTTTGTCTTGCCATTTTTAGATAAGCATCTGTGATAAAAAACCCTAATGTATTTCCTTGTCTTTTTCTTTCAAGTTTTGATTCATTGTAGCCAATTACAACATTCATCAATTTATTTACACTATCTGAATATGGTTTTATGACCGGTGTGAGCGATTTGCCTTCACCGGCGTTTTGCTGGACTTTGTAATTGTTGTAATAAACGTTTGCTGCTTTATAAGAAGTGTTGCAGGAATATGCAAAAAAGATGGCAATTAATAATAGGTGATAAGCAGAATTTTTCATAACGTGCAAGCCACTCAAGTTAGATACTTTTATCTTTATTAATGGACAAAATGAAAAAATATTTTTTAAAAAATTTGATGTCTTTCATCATTCAACTACAGAAAAACTTTCTTGATTGGATTGGAATTTATACTTACTTTAGGGCACCCAATTTAACACTGCTATGAGAAAATTTTTACTATTACTGGCAACAGTATTGTTTGTTATTATTTCACTACCTGTTTCAAGTCAAACAACCCCCAAACAAAAGGTTTCAGTTGGTATTAAAAGTGGTGTTAACATTTCCCGCTTAAAATTAAATGGAAAGATACCAGGCCTCATGACTTCTGAATTTCGCACTGGTTTTGTAGCTGGTACTTTTGCATCATTCCCGGTTGGCAAATCTCCTTTTTCTATTCAGCCCGAACTTTTATATTCTTCCATGGGTGGCGATCTGAGAAATGAATTAAATGAAAAACAGAATTTACGCTTTAACTATATTTCAATACCGGTTTTGATAAAATATCAATTCACTAAGAAATTGGCCGCGTTTGCTGGCCCGCAAGTTGATGCCATTGTATACGCAAAAGAAAATAACAAATTTGGTGAGTTTAATATCACAGAATCTGTTGAAGAATTTGATGCTTACGCTACCTGGGGACTGGAATGGTGGCCGTGGAAAGATATTGTGTTGAATACTCGTTATATGCATGGTTTTAAGGAAGTGTATACCACTGCTCCTGACGTTTCAATGAATAATCGTGGGTTTCAGATCACACTCGGATTAAGATTCCGTAAACCAAAACCATGGGTAGAACCTACTGTTACAATTGTTCCGCCTCCGGTGGATAAAGACACGGATGGTGATGGCATATTTGACAGCCGGGATAAATGTCCAACTGTTCCAGGTGTTGCTAAATACGAAGGATGCCCCGTACCAGATACCGATAAAGACGGCGTATTTGATGATAAGGATAAATGTCCTGAAATGGCAGGTTATCCTGAACTCGATGGATGTCCTTATCCTGATCGCGACAAAGACGGTGTGACGGATAATAAAGATCGTTGCCCTGATGAGCCAGGCTCAACTAAGAATGATGGGTGCCCGATAGCAGATCGTGATGGTGATGGTGTACCTGACGATATAGACCGTTGTCCTAATGTACCTGGTCCTGCGTCAAACTTTGGTTGTCCGGAGGATGTTAAGACCAAACTTACCTATATAGCTAAAAACATTTATTTCCATACAAATAAAGCCACACTCCAACAGGTATCCTTCGAGCCATTGGATCAGCTTGTTGATATCCTGACCAGGTATCCTAATGCCACACTTGTCATAGAAGGACATACAGATAACACCGGTACAAATGATTACAATTTGAAGTTGAGTGAGAATAGAGCAAAAACGGTATTGAACTACCTGACGGGTAAAGGTATTGCTGCCAGCCGGTTAAGCGCAGTTGGATATGGTGAAGAAAAACCTGTATCTACCAACAAGACAGCTGCGGGAAGGACTCTTAACAGAAGAGTTGAGTTGAAACTCACTGAATAATTATTTAGGAAAGTAATTCTCAACTGCCCGGGAAGCCGGGCAGTTTTTTTATGAATAAAATTTAATATTTGCAAAACGATTCAGCTCCGGTATAAATAACTGGCCTGTAATTCATGAAAAAACAATTTACTTTAAAACTTAAGCCCTCAGAAGCGGCAAACGAAGATTATCTGAAAAAAATTCTTGCAGCAGAAATTGCTTGTGCTCCTTCAGAAATCAGCGGTTATAATATATTGAAAAGATCAATTGATGCCCGGAGCAAACAAGTCTACATCAATCTTTCTATAGAAGCATTTGTCAGGGAACCTTATTTACAAAGAGAAAAGAGAATTATTCAATTCCCGGATGTCTTCAATTCAAAAGAAAAAGTGATTATTATTGGTGGCGGACCCGCTGGTTTGTTTGCTGCATTGCAATTACTGGAAAAAGGGATCAAACCCATAATTCTTGAACGGGGCAAAGACGTAAAATCACGAAGGAGAGATCTTGCCATTTTGAACAGACAGGGAATCATCAACCCTGAAAGCAATTATTGCTTTGGCGAAGGTGGCGCAGGAACATACAGCGATGGTAAGTTATATACGCGAAGCACAAAACGTGGGGATATAAACCGCATTTTAAATTTATTAGTACAATTTGGCGCTGATGAAAAGATACTTTATGAAGCACATCCGCATATTGGCACCAATAAACTGCCGCAAATTATAACAGCCATACGAAAACAAATTTTGGACTGTGGTGGCGAATTCAGCTTTGAAAAAAAAGTGACTGATCTTAAAATTGAAAATGGGATCATTAAAAAAGTTATAACAGCTGATGGTGATACATTAGAAGGCAGTTCAGTCGTCCTAGCTACGGGTCATTCTGCAAGAGATATCTTTTTAATGCTTAATGAAAAAGATATCTCAATTGAATTCAAACCGTTTGCATTAGGAGTTAGAGTAGAGCATCCGCAATCCCTAATTGATTCCGTGCAATATCATTGCCTGGTAAGAGATGAGTTTCTTCCGCCGTCCTCTTATAGCCTTGTACAACAGGTAGACGGCAAGGGTGTCTTTTCTTTTTGTATGTGCCCCGGGGGAATCATCGCTCCGGCTTCAACTAATTCCAATGAGCTAGTTGTAAATGGATGGTCGCCTTCAAAAAGAAATAACCCCTTTGCAAACAGCGGTATTGTCGTTTCAGTTGAAGAAATAGATATTTTAAATTATACAAAACATGGACCCCTCTCCGGAATAAATTTTCAAAAAGATGTTGAGCAAAGAGCATTTATTGCCGGAGGAGGAAAATTTGTGGCCCCTGCTCAGCGCTTAATCGATTTTTGCGAAAATAAAAGCAGTAATTCATTACCTGAATGTTCTTATTTGCCAGGAATAAACTCAGCTTTACTAAAAGATGTATTGCCATCATTCATTAATGACAGGCTACGGATTGCTTTTAAAGAGTTTGGAAAAAAAATGAGGGGGTATTATACTAATGAAGCTTTAGTTGTTGCCACTGAATCGCGAACATCTTCACCAGTCCGGATCCCTCGAAGTGGTGCCGATCTTCAACATCCGCAGGTAAAAAATCTATATCCCTGCGGCGAAGGTGCCGGGTACGCCGGCGGTATTATAAGCGCTGCAATGGACGGCGAAAAAGTGGCGCTGGCTATCGTTCAAAATCAGGTTGCAACTTAGTTACGAAAAATTCTATCCAAGAGTCATTTATTTTACAATATAGTAGTTTGTCATACCTAATTTTGGCAACTGAAATTTTACTTATGTCTTTACTGGAAGTTCGGAATCTGAAAAAATATTTTGCAACACAGAAAGCAGTTGATGATTTGAGCTTTAATGTTGAAAAAGGAAGCATTTTTGGTTTGCTGGGACCGAATGGGGCCGGCAAAACAACATTAATAAGAATGATCACGGGGATATTTTATCCTGATGACGGCCAAATCATTTTCGATGGAAAAAAATTTGATCCTATTAATGATGTTGTTCATATCGGGTATATGCCCGAAGAAAGAGGGCTTTATAAGAAGATGAAGATCGGCGAACAAGCCACCTATCTTGCCCAGCTCAAAGGACTTAATAAAAAGGATGCAATCGATAAGATAAAAGAATGGTTCATAAAATTTGAAATGCAAAGCTGGTGGACAAAAAAAGTTGAAGATCTTTCAAAAGGAATGAGCCAGAAATTACAGTTTGTTACAACTGTCCTGCATGAACCAAAATTGATTATTCTTGATGAACCATTCAGCGGCTTGGATCCTGTTAATAGCAATTTGATAAAAGATGAAATATACAAACTGGCGCTGAGGGGGTCGACGATCATTTTCAGTACTCACAGGATGGAACAGGTTGAAGAAATATGCGATCATATTATCCTGGTAAATAAGGGCCAAAAGATCCTTGATGGATCAGTAAAGGGAGTAAAACACCAATTCAAGGAAAATCTTTTCAGCATTGGTTTTGAAAAAATCCCTATCAACCTGAATGGCAATTCTTCGTTTCAGATGGTAGGAACAAAGGATAATTCTTTTATCGTAAAAATCAATGATGGACATAAACCTCATGATGTACTGAACTATTTTCTTCAACAACGATCAGAAATTGTTTCATTTAACGAAATCCTTCCTTCCCTAAGTGACATTTTCATCAAACTTGTTGAAGGCACTCCATTAACAAGACAATTCCAGGCAATCACCGCTTAATATTTTTTTATGAATAAGATCTGGCTGGTAATAAAGAGAGAATACCTTACACGAGTTAGAAATAAAACCTTCTTACTTTCAACTTTCTTGTTCCCAATCATCATTGTAGCATTTATAATTGGCTCGACCTTACTTGCAATCAAATCAAGAAACAAAGTAAAAATCGCGGTGATGAATGATCCTGGTTTTTTACAAAAGAATCTGGAAAGCGATTCCTCATCCGTGATTTTTGAATACCCAACAGATGTTAACTCCGCTAACTACGAATCGAAAGGTTATGTAGGCCTTTTAAAAGTAAATGCAGACACTGCGGCGGAGAGATATGTAATCGAGTCAAAGAAATCGTTGAGCATAGAAACGATGAGTTATGTGGAACGTCAAATGAAGAAAGCCATCGAGTACAATATGCTTCAACAAAAGAACATTGAAAGAAAAACTCTTGATTCTATCAGCGAAGCAAGCGAAAAAGCTGCGCAGGTAAGCAACCAGCTTGATACCGGAAGGGAAGCAAATAATAAGCTTCCTTATATAATTGGTTTTGGATGTGGTATTATTATTTATATAACCATGTTTGTTTTTGGCGCAATGGTGATGCGTGGTGTAATGGAAGAAAAAACCAGTCGAATTGCAGAAGTGATCATCTCGTCAGTTAAGCCCTTTCAACTAATGATGGGAAAAATACTGGGAATCGCCGCTGTAGGTTTGACCCAACTGCTGCTTTGGATAGTTTTCCTCATGATCCTTGTAAATATCATTCCCCTTTTTGTTTCGGCCGAAACATTGCAACAATTTCAGCAAGTACAGGAATCCCAACAGCAATTGCCGGGCGGGTCAAACAACACCGTGGCCCTTGAAATGTTAAAAGCTACTGATACATTAGTAAATGAAGTGAACTGGCCCATGATCATTTTCTGTTTCCTGTTTTATTTTCTTGGTGGTTATTTGTTTTATGCTTCTTTGTTTGCAGCAGTGGGAAGTGCCGTTAATGAAGACCCACAGGAAGCGCAATCACTAATGCTGCCTATAATGATGCCCATCGTTTTTGGATTTATTATTTTAAGTACTTCAATTGAAAACCCGGATAGCCCGATGGCTTTTTGGGGAAGTATGATCCCCTTTACATCACCTATTGTAATGATGGGACGAGTCGCTAAGGGTGTGCCCGAAGTAGTGCCCTGGTGGCAATTGCTCCTTTCTATGGGCTTTCTTATAATTGGATTTATTTTTACTACCTGGCTTGCAGGTAAAATATACCGTACTGGTATTTTAATGTATGGAAAGAAGGCAACCTGGAAAGAAATGATCAAGTGGGTCCGCCGCTCCTGATGTTTGGAGACTTCCCTTATTTGTTAAAATTTTCCTTTTTGATAACCGGGATAATCTTAATACGAAATCAATCGTATATTTGGCTTGTATAGTCAATTAAACAAATCACTCTAAACTAAGTTTTATGACCAACCTGAGAAATTTACGGATAACACTTGCTGTAGCAGCAGTGTCTATCACATCTGTATTTGTCCTTAGCTCGTGGGACTTTAAAAACGGATATGCAGCCTGGAATGACAATGGCATTGAAGAGTTGGACACCCTTCCAAAAAAAGAAAAAAAGATCCGCGACCTTGATGACGTGATCGATGAGCTAAATGCAGTGGACTTTAAAGTGGATATGGAGAAGATGCAAAGAGAGCTAAAAGAATCAATGAAAAAATTTGATGCCCAGCAATTTCAGTTTGACATAGAAAAAGCGATGCGTGATGTGGATTTCGAAAAAATCCAAAAAGAAATTAATCAATCAATGGCTAAAATAGATTTTCCCAACATCGAAAAAGAAATGGCCA
>CBFGXP010000167.1:0-8949 GCA_965652775.1 uncultured bacterium | reverse complement strand
ATTATAGGCATATCTTTGTTTACTTATGGGAAAGCAGGAAAAAATGGGAAGAAAATGCCCTGCAGCCGTAAGTAAATAATTCACTAACCTAAAATTTAAATGTATGCCTAAAAAGAACGCTGAACCCAGGAAGAATAAGCCTACAAAAAAGAAAAGCTCAGCACAGAAGAAAGCGAATCCAAAGAAAAAAGCACGCAGAGCTTAAAATGCAGAGAGCCCGGTTAACAGCCGGGTTCCTTATAATTGAGAAGTAATTAAAGATACCCTTGTGAAACAGCTATTTTTATCAACGAAGCGGTATTCTTCGCCTCCAATTTCGCCAACAGGTTTTTTCGGTGTGTATCTACCGTAGTTACGCTGATGAATAATTTTTGCGCGATTTCAGCATTGGTCATTCCATCGGCGATCAATTCTAATACTTCCTTTTCACGACGGGTTAAAACAATGTTAGTCGTATTCTCTTTTCTTAAAGTATGAGTAGCTTCTTCACTCAGGTAAGTCTTACCTTTTATGACTGTTTCTATTGCCGTTATTAATTCTTCCTGTGTAGCATTTTTTAACACATAGCCTGAGGCGCCATTGTCCATCATTTTCTGAATAAAACTTTGCTGATTGAAAGTACTAAGCCCGATAATAAAAACGGAAGGATATTTTTCTTTTACTTCTTTACACAAATCGATTCCACTTTTGTCAGGAAGATTTATATCCATCAATATTACATCAGGCAAATGATTTTTTAGAAAGGCCAGGCAGGATGCAGCATTCATGGCATGCCCGGTCCATTCGATACCATTTTCATTTTGTAATAATGACCTGATACCCTCTATTACCATGTAATGGTCATCAACAATGAATATGCTTGTTGCCATTTATGATTTCAATTCAATTAATACAGAAGTTCCTTTGCCCGGTTCTGATTGTACATCCAGTTTTCCTTTAAGGTATTCAACCCGGCTTTGTATATTGTTCCAGCCCATTCCTTTCTCACTTTTTAAAATCCTGGTGTCAAATCCTTTGCCATCATCTTCGACAGTTATAGAAATACTCGCATCTGTCCGGGTCACCTGTACAATAGCCGTTTTAGCAGATGCATGCTTCATTGTATTATTAATCAGTTCCTGCACAATCCTGTATATGGTAATGGCTGTAGTTTGGTCGATAGTGACTTTTTCTAAACCGTATGATTGGTAAGTTACTCCTAACGCACCTGATTGGTTAATATCGTTACAGAAATCCTTTAACGCGGTATCCAAGCCAAACTCAACAAGTGCTTCCGGCATCATATTGTGTGCTACCCGACGCATTTCTTTAATAGAACTGTCCAGCATATCCATGCTGCGTTCAAAAGCCTGCTGATTTTCAGGCGTCATGATTAGATTTCCCTTCATAGTCTGAAATGAGTATTTAATGCCCGACAACATGCCTCCCAATCCATCATGCAGGTCTTTTGCCAGGCGGGTTCGTTCCTGTTCTTCTCCCTTCAATACGGCTTCAGTCGACGTCAGTTGCTTTTCTTTTTCCAACTCACTGATGCGTTGGTACTGGAGCTTCTGTTGTTGACGATAATTGCGGTAGATAAGAAAAGAAATAATGAGCAGGATTGCAACTGAACCAATAAGGATATAACTGAGTATTCTTCGTTTTTGCAATTGGGCCTGCTGGAGTTTTATTTGCTTATCTTTTTTCTCTGTTTCATATTTTTTTTCGAATTCGGCAGTACTTTTTATTACCTGTTCATTTAAAATTGCTTCATTGATAGAATCTGCTTTGCTCCTCGCCTCGAAGGAAGATTTAAAGTCTCCATCATGAGCCGCAATATAAGAGAGAACTGTGTAGGCATTCTTCAGTTCATCCGTCAGGCTATCTCTAATGGCAATCGACAATGCTTCCTCTATATCTCTCCTGGCTTTTGCATTATTCCCCGTTAAGAAATTGGCGTAGGCAAGACTATAAAGTGAACTTGATACCATTTGATCACTCTGTAATTCCCTCGCCAGTGACACCGATTTTTCACCCGCTTTGAGCATTTCATCAAACTGGTTGCGACTTGCATACAATTCACAGAGATAACCATAAATACTTCCTTCGGCATACTTGTCATTGGCCGCAACAGATTCATCAATGGAAAGTTTATAGTAAAACAAGGCGCTGTCCAACATTTTCATTCTTTCATAGTTCTGTCCTAGTGTAGCGTGTACCCTGTTGATGTAGGCATTCTTTTTCTTGTAAACGGTATACAGCTTCGCTGAAAGCAGGGCATAGTCTGTTGATCTCCTGTACTGCTTGAAGTTATAATATGCATTTGCAAGATTGTGATAGACAGGTGAGAGTTTCGACGAATCCTTTATTCCTTCCACCGCATCCTTGACCTGTATCGAATAATTGACCTGCGATTCGAAATCCCCCAGGTAGGCGTATACTATCGAAATATTGTTGAGCATGTTTATAACAAAGGAAGAATCCTTCAATTTTCTCGCAAGTGTAAGCGCTGCTTCGCTTTGCTGCCTTGACCTTGAATAATCACCTTTTGTAAATGAGACAATGGCGCTCTGCTCGTAATAATGATACATGCCGAGTGTAAAATTCAATGACTCCGATAACCTTCTTGATTTCTCCAAATATAGCTCGGACGAGTCCTGGTTATTGGTTTCATAAGTGTCCGCAATCCGCAACAGCAGTAATGCTTTGGCGGTGTCTTCCTTCGCAGCAGGGAGAAGCATCAATAAACTATCCCTTTTTTGATCCTGGGCCTTGACAAGAAATGTCATACCCAGCAATAGGAACAGGTAAATTGTCTTTGTCATGTATTTAAACTAAGCTTTTGTCTTCACAATACAAATAACATCGTTTAATCATTGCTGGTGCTCCCCTTTTTCCATGATTTTCTACTTATTCTGAAATTTCCTGTTTTTAAGGGATGGACCAGGCCATTCCCATACCTCATATTTACACCACTAAAAATGTTCCCATGAAAAAATACGTACTTTTTCTTTTTGTTCTCTTGTCGGTAAATGCATTAGGTCAAACTCCTACAGCCGGACAGTTAAAAATTACTATAGCATCCTTCAAATGCATTAACAAGTCCTGGGATGGATTAGTAGAATTTGACGGTCACGGCAACGAAGTATTTATCAGCTATGGCTACAGGATCTATAACCCGGCCGCACCTGCTTCAGCAAGGCCAGGGACGGGTTATACGCCCGTATTTGGTTCTACGGGTGATGGAAGGGTCAGGGCCGGCACCGCCAATGCCATCGGTGGTATAGATAATGGAAATGAAATACCGGTAAATAGCGTAATAGTAAATGAACGCATTGATGCTGGCGAGATATTCCTGCTTTCTCCATCGGTATGGGAATGGGATAATTTCAACAATGGTGACTGGGATATGTTTAACAGGCAACTGGCTAACGATCTCAATTGGGCGGTGGCGCAAACTTATCCATTTGCAAATGCCAACATTAGTTATAACGATCCCTTTAACGGGCGCTTTATAAAAATGACCGACAGGTATAATGCCTACTTTCCAATTACCAAATACAATTTCCTGAAAAAACTCGTCAATGTCCAGGACAACAGGCCGATCGGCATTAAGGCGGGACCTTTTAATGGTGAAACACTTGCCCTTTACAACCCTGCACTTCTTATTTTAGACACCAGGACCTTAGCAGCTTATTATTACCATAATAAAAGCGTGAGCGAGAGTACTTACCGTGATCGACCGGATTATGTTTCCTCGTTTATCGAATTCACTTTTACAGAAGAAACCTATGGGATAACGACAAGTAATGGCAGTTATTCCCTGAAATTAAAAATAGAATTTACACCAGACCAGAAGCCAGCGGCACCAATCACACCAAAATATACCAAACAGCCTCTGGCAACTACACTTTCTACTCCATCTGAAAATACAATCTTACCAGCCGCTGCCGGCAAATGGATGGGCACTTTCGGCCATGGCGAAAACTCCAATACTGATTTTTATTCTTTTCAATTGAATGCCGATGGTACTATGCAGGTTCTTAACAATGTGGGAGGAACAATTGCAAACGGGAAATACACAATAAGCAGGAATGTTATTACTGGAAGTTATACTTACAGCGATGGTCCAGTTTTTTCATTTACCGGAACAGTTGCAAACAATACCATGAGTGGCACCTGGGGAAGTGTCAATAGTGTGAATAACGGTGGGAAATGGATGATGACTAAGAAGTGAGGCATCATAAAATATTCGACAATCAGCTCATGAAATTATACATCTAAATACAAGCTTCAAAAGATGAGAAAATACCTGCTCTTAGCACTTTGTTTCCTGTTTATTGCTGTTGCCAGTTTTGGCCAGTCAAAACAAACGACGTCTGTAAAACCGGCAGAGTCGGCATTAAAAAAGATACTGAGCGGCACTGGGCTTCCATACAAAGTAATCAACGATAGTCTTGCTGTTATACCATATGAAGGTGAAAACATTCCTTCCTATAATGTACTTATACAGAAGGTAAGTGATCTATATATAATATACACAAACCTTACGGAAATACTACCGGGGAAGATCGATGATTCGAAATTGAAATACCTGCTGCAACGAAATAATGATTTCGACATCATAAAAATCGGGATTGATAGTAATGACAATACCGTGTTTGTACGAGCCGATATTTATAAAGCAGGTACTACTACAGCGCTGGTAACAAGAATCATCAGGCAGGTAGCCAATGTTACCAACATTATTGCCGGTGATTTGAACTAATTAATTGTATAAATAGAAATAAAATGAAAAAGTATCTTCTCGTATTTGTATTGTTGTTTGTCGTGGCATCAGCATTTCCCCAGACTGGAAAAACAACAACTGAGAAACCCCCTTCGCAATCAGACATAGATAAAATGATGGAAGAGGCCACAAAAGGAATGAGTGCAGAAGAAAAAGCGCAAATGAAGAAAATTATGGGCGGGGTAATGCCGGAGTTGATGCAGGCTAATAGTAAAACCGCGAACTATCCGGCATTTACCAATAATAAGCAGTTAGTTCCCCCAAAAGATATCGTAAAAATCAATGCGATGTCCAAGAAGCTATTAAAACAAGCCGACATTAATGGTTATGTGACCAACCTGTATAATAAATTAATGGCGAAGGGCAATACCACTGAAATGGCTCTTGCAAAAAAAATCATATCCCAATCGCCGAAAGCTAACGACATTAGTAATGCAGCGATACTTGCCATGATGCAGGGACATCCCCAGGCTGCCATGGCAATGAGCATGAAAGCCGTGCTGGCAAATCCAACTAATCCTAATTACCAGAACAACCTGGCTTCTTTACTTACCCAGTATGGTTACCCGGAACAAGCCGTCCCACTCTTAAAGAAATTGAGCAACGATTTTCCAGAAAACAGTACGGTAGTTAATAACCTGGCCCACGCCTGGCTTGGCCTGGGCGAAATTGATAGCGCCAGGTCAATCATCAAAAAAGCAGGCGGTCTTAATCCCTACCACCCCGAGGCTAAACAAACGGAGGGCGTGATTGAGGAAATAACCGGTAATCCTGTAAAAGCTGCAGAAAATTACCAGGAATCAATGGAAAATGCGATAAACCCATTTACTGAACAACTGATAAAAAACAATAAAGGCCATTCTAACTCAAGCCTCGATTATGAAAAATTAAAAAGCAGTATCACCATCTATGAATACTTCCGAAAAGATTGGATAAAAATTCCCGCACTATCAGATAATGTTGCAGGTTATGAGACTGACATGGCTATACAAAATGGGTATTCAAAAATGTTTGACGAGCTGAAATCGAAAATAGAGGTGATGAAAGAAGCAAGCGAAGCCGAGATAAATACCCTTGCCGATGAAAGCGACGACGGAACAAACTTCGCGAATGCAATGATGAAAGAATCGATGAAGGGAATAAATGCAATGAGCAAGCCTGCAGTAGTGATCCAGATCGTTTTACAAAATTATATAGCAGACTGGATGATGAAGTATACAAATGAAAACATCGAATTGCGTAAGCTTATTGACGCGAAAAAAGTGGAGATGACAAAATATGGCAGCAATGATAAATGTGCCGATTTTGATAATAAGAATAATCAATTTCTGCAATACGCAAATCCAATCATCAGGGAATTTCACTCAAGGAAAGTCGAAGAGTTTAGGGCATGGTTAAATACATTCTGCACATGGGTTTGGTATCTTACTGGCAATCCCAAGAATACTGTAATGATGCAATGCATTACATGGACGGCTGCCATAACGGACTTTTACAAAGCCGCTATCGAAGACCAGAAAGCCATCGCCAGGTCCTGTGTAAAACAAAATGATGATGGGATTAGACAGGTCGCTCTTCCTGAAATCCCCAATTTTAGCTGTCCGACATTGGTGAGGATGCCAATGGGCTCAGATTGGAAGGAGTTGGGAAATGCCGGTAATAATTTCAATAACAATAAGCATGCTATTGAAAAATCACATGAAACCCCGGTACCTAATCAAACTATTGCTTATAGTGTGGATCATACTTCGATAGCGGAACCCGGTCCAGATCCTTTTATAAAATCTGCCATGGGGAGCATGACGCCAGGCATTGTCGATCCTGAACTATCCCCCGCTGGTAAGCTGGCGGAAATTGCAAAAAAGTACAAAGAAAGAAGGATCCTTGATTTCAAATTGGGCATCTCCCCGGAAAAGACGGCGGAGTATTTTGCGGACGATATGCGAAGAGTGTTAGAAGAAGCAAGGGCACAGGAAGCAAAAGACAAAGCTGCAGAGCAACGGATGAAAGACTATTTGAAAAGTAAAATAGAACGCGCTAAAGCCGAAGAAGTAAAAGGAGTAGAGGCTTTCAGGGAGTACATTAAAAGTAAAATTGCTTATTCTAAAACAGCAGACTATAAGAGTGATATTGAAAAAGCAATGGAAGTAAAGAATAAAATACTTCAAAAAAATAAATTGGCACATGAACTATTAAAAAAGATGATGAGCGCCGATTGCAGGAACCTAAAAACTGCTAAAGAAATTCAGAAAGAACTCTTTGAAAAAGGTATGATGGAAGCTGGAGATAATATCGATGACCTTAGAGAAAAAGGGTTGAGTCCAAGTCTCAGTAGCGGTTTACAGGCACCTGGAACATTTGCTCCTGTAAAAGGATTGTTTAATTAATAGCAAGCTCATGATTGAAAAATATATGGGCAAAAATAATTCTAATTATTTAATTGGTATAGAATGAAGAAAATAATTCTAATTGCATTTATAGCAGTTTCTATCAATTCGAAAGCACAAGAATATGTTGACAGAATTGGGTTTAAGCTGGAAAGCATAGCCGATATAGACATCGGCTGGATGAAAATTTATAAGTATCCTGTGCCAGCAAAAGGAAAAACTCTTGGCGATAGGGTGTATTCCGATAAGCAAATAGGATATAGCCAGCAGTTTGTAGAGTGGATGCAACAATCATACTTGCCCAAAGGGTGCTTGGGTGATGCCGGATATTATCAAAATGCCATACCAAAGTTCAGTGGTACTAATAGTCGTCTGGGCAACGCGATAAATCAGCACCTGGCTGCTCTTCCTCATTTGTATGGTGCTTTTACCAAAATGTATATGTTCTTAAAGAAAGATGGTGCGGGAAAGTTTGTTCCGCAAAACAACTTTGCGGAGTATTGGCGAATAGAGGCCAACCAGTTACAATACATTAGTAACCCGGTATGGTTCATCTCAAGTGCAGAAGAGTACTATTTTGTACTTCCGGATTTTACCAGCAATTCAAAAGGGTATGATGCCAATAATAAAGCGGCAAGCAATTTACTCGGTTTTGCAAACCATAAAAACATTGAAGAATATAAACATTTCTATATTCCCCCAAAAACGATTGACGACTATCCCCACTACGTTGTCATCATGACCAAAGACAACAAGGAACTCCCGTTTGAGAAAGTGACTATCGGAGAATTTTTTACACAAGCTGAAAAGCAACTTCCGTTGTGGCAAATAACAGACCCCACGTCACAAGAAAATTTTGCTCTTGCACAAAAGAATCTTGCAAGGTTAAAAGAAAAGTATAAAAGCAAATGGAATGATGTGGCTGAGTTGCAACTTTCTGGTACCGATATCGGCATTTATAATTTTGTAAATGCAAAAGAAGGTCGTGATGACATGTTTACGGAAGGAAGTCATGCCACTTTTCCGATTTTAAAAGTTAAAAAATCAACTTTAGCCCTTTGTAAAACTGACCAGCCGCAGTGGCTCGTTATCCGGTGGACCATGGGAATGCCCAACCAGGCGTATAATTTACACCTGCATGAATCAGTAATGAACAATTTCAATTTTAGATATGTGTATGATTATTTTTTTAATCCTGGAGAAGTAAAAGGTAACCCTTATAAACCCCTTCGCTCACCAGATTATAAAGAACCTGTACTGGTCAACGAGGAATCGGAAACAGCTAAAAAAAATGCAACAGATAAGAACGTTCATTTTTTCGAAGACTTTTCTACGTCGACTGTTGGAAAAAAACCAATTGGGTGGAAAAGTACATTAGCACAGGGAGCTACGACTGTTATTGCAAAGCTCGATGGATTAGAGGGCAATTGGACCACAATGTCTAACTATGTAATAACACCTACGCAACTTAAAAAACCCTTACCTCAAAACTTTACGTTGAGCTATGAAATTGTAGCTGCCCAAAATTTTACCTGGGGAGCGACGGGACTGACCTTCCAATTGTCAAAAGAAGTTTCACCGGGCAATGCCGAATCGTACCTTCTAGTTAGACTCCGCCCTGGATTTGATGGCAGAGACGGGGAGGCGACCCTGGAAACAAAATTTCCTTACCCAACGGGTTATTCAAATGGAACTAAATGGTTTGCTGCACCAGGTTTTTCCAACAACAAAAAAAATAACCACATTAAAGTAACAATTAAGAAGAAAGATGAAATGCTGCAGGTATTTGTTGAT
>CBFGXP010000166.1:0-9107 GCA_965652775.1 uncultured bacterium | reverse complement strand
CCCGATGTCTTGCTGAAAACCTGTAAATTAGCAAACGAATTTATGTCACGAGCCCTATCAGCATTTATTGCCGCGATTGCCTTTTCCAGCCTTATCCAAACTGATGCGGCAGGTCAGCTTTCGCAACCTTCACAGGATACTTCTGTTCACCGCAGTTTCGCAATGATAATGGGCATATCTTCTTACAAATTCATACGGCCTCTTTCTTTTGCCGATAGTGATGCAGAACTCTTTCGCGACTTTCTAAAATCACCCGGTGGAGGGAAATTGCCTGATTCCAATATTTACTTCTTAAAAAATGAAGAAGCCAAAGCCGCCAATTTTTTAGTGAAAGGAATGAGCTGGCTTCGGAACCGAAATCTTCGATCCGGAGATCGTTTATATATTTATCTCGCGGGTCACGGCGATGCCATTAACCAGGATGAATTTTTTTATTTGACTTATGATTGTAATCCGGCCGGCGATAAAAATAATTACCTCATCACAGGAACTATCCAGCTTTATAATTTAAAGGTTCGTATTGCAGAAGCGAGTCGTAAAGGTGTAGAAGTGATCTTTATAATGGATGCCTGCCGGACAAATGAATTGCCTGGCGGGGGTGAAGGTCAGCAACAACTACAAGCAGCTATCTCTGAAAAACAAGCCGGCGAAATAATCATGCTTGCCACCGGGGCGGGACAGGAATCACTGGAGGATCCAATGATCGGCACAGGACATGGTTTATTTACTTATTATCTGGTGGATGGACTTTCAGGCCTTGCCGACACCGAAGGATCCAGGGACAATCTTGTTACATTGGCTGAACTGGAAAAATACATTGATGCCACAGTGCCTACCTATGCACAGGAAAAATATAAACGAAAACAAAATCCGTTTCTCTGTTGCGCTGAAAATAAAATGAAAGTAATCGCCAAAGTTGATACCGGCTTTTTAAGAAAATGGATACTTACAAAAAAGTTAAGTGGCCATACGCAAAGTTGGGATGGCTCTCCAATTGGTCGTAGTGTTAAAACCCGTGGGATTTATGATGTGACCCAAATGCAAAGTGGAGGCGGTACGTCAATTGGTCGTGGCCTTAAAACCTTCGGAGTTTATGCTGTGGCTGATACCTCAATTGTTGACCTTTATAATTCATTCAATAGGGCGCTAAAGGACTTCAACTTTACAGGAAATGGAAATTCTGCTGAAGGACTTTATAGGCAATTATACCAGATCGCGCCAACAAGTAATTATACCATTGATGCGAGGATCAGCCTGGCCACTGAATACATAAATTTTGCACAGAGTAAGATCAACCTGTATCTCGAAGGCCGCGATGTTTCGTCTATTCAACGCATCCGTTCACAGCTTGATGCTGATGACAAATCAGATGAAATAACCAATAGCCTGGACCGGATGGAGAAAGTTGCCCGGCAGGATTTTTCTGAAGTAGGAAATATGCTGGAACGGGCTATCGAATATGCGGAAGTGGACGAAGAAGGTTTTAGAAGGAAGTTATTGGCAAAAAGATTTTTTTTTAAAGCACAGGGTTATTTTGACAAAGGATCAAGTACAACAGGTCTCCGGTTAGCAATACAGGATGCCATGCAGGCTTTCCGTGCCGATCCTACGGCCGCCTATATTTTGAATACGCTGGCTTCATTACACCTTGATAATAATAAACCAGACAGCGCAATTTATTTTGGCCGTTTAGCCGTGGCACAGGCTCCGCATTGGCGATACCCATACATGAATATAGCCAATGCATTCACCAAGAAGAATAAACCGGATTCGGCATTGGTATATTTTCGGAAGGCTTTAGCGGTTGATGATTCCAGAGCTGATGCGTACGTAGATCTTGGTTATTTTTATTTTCAGCAAAGAAAGCTCGATTCTGCAAAGGTTTATTATGAAAAGGCCTTGCGGCTTGACCCGTCAAATGTGTCGGCAAATAACAACATGGGTTGGCTGCTTCGTGAATCCAGGCAATTTGACCAGGCCCTGGTCTATTTCAGAAAAAGTCTTGCTTACGATCCTACGTTTTTTAATGCATACAATGGCATCAGCCGTGTGTTTACCGATATGCGGATGTTTGATTCGGCCCGTGCATATTATCAAAAGGCCCTGAAAAACTATCCGGATAAACTGATCACTTCAAATTACATGGGACAATTTTACCAGGAGCTGAACCAGGTTGATTCGGCCCGCGCATACTATGTACAGGCCGCTGTGTATGATCCAAACTATGATGCACCTTTTATTAATCTTGGCAGATTATATACGCAGACAAAACAATATGACTCCGCAACGCATTATTATCGTAAAGCACTTGATCTGAATAGTAAAAATTTCCGGGGGTATAACCAGTTAGGTTTGATGTTTACCGAAATGAAAAATTATGACTCTGCATTTTATTATTATAAAAAAGGATTGGAGATCAACCCCGATAACAACATTGTATTAAACAATATGGGGCTGGCTTATTATAATGCTAATAGACTTGACTCCGCAGCCGCTTATTTTCAACGGGTAATGAATGTAAATCCTGATAATCCTTATGCCGCCAATAACCTCGGACTTGTTTTTCATGAAATGAAAAAGTTTGACTCTGCTATGTATTATTATTCGAAAGCGTTGGAGTTGAAAAAAGACCTGCCATCAGCACAGGGTAATATTGGCAGGTTATTGTATGATAAGAAGGATTACGAAGGCGCAAAATATTATTTAAGAAATTTACTTGAAACGCATCCGGAAAATATGCAGGCATTAATAAATCTTGAACAGGTATTCAAGCAAATGGATCAATTTGATTCAGCCGTTTACTATTACACCCGTTCATTGCAAAAAGGCATTATCAATTCTGCTATGTACAATAATCTTGGACGCTTATACTTTACTTCTGAACAATTTGACGAAGCGGCAAGATGGTATAACAAGGCCATTCAGCATGATCCGAGAAACCCGGTCAGTTACTATAACCTCGGTTCTGTTTTTGCGAATTTGCGTCATTCCGATTCAGCAGTTTCCATGTATAAAAAAGCTATATCGCTTGATCAAAATTATTTTACTGCCAACCTGAATCTCGGCGTCGCTTTTCATGATCTGGCTCAATATGATTCTGCGATCGTTTACATCAGGAAAGCAATTCTTATTAATCCAAGAGAGAACCTGCCGTATTATTATTTGGCGCAGAGCTTCGCGAGGAATAACAAGCCTGAGGATGCATTGCGTTATCTTGAGCAAGCGTTACAAAGAGGCTATAACCTTTATGAATATATCATACTCGAAACCGATCTTGATAGTATTCGTAAATACGCCGCTTATAAGGCCATGATGAAAAAATATTTCCCTACAAAGTATAAGGAAGAGGATGATCAGTGATCCGATCTGAACTTTTTCAATTCATTTCCCAAATCCTCAGTAATTTTCTTTTTCCAAATCTATTATTATGCGAAAAGCTGCATGTATTCTGTTTGCAACTCTATGTTGTATTTATTTACCGGCTCAAATAAAAAAAGCTCCTGAAGTAAAAGATGGGGAGGGCCCATGGCCGCAACTTATCATTCGGGGTATTACACTTATTAATAGTACAGGTGCACCACCAGTGGGACCAGTAGATATCGTGGTAGAAAAAAACAGAATCGTGCAAATTTCAAATGTTGGTAATCCTGGCGTGCCGATAAATAATAATAGACGGCCAAAACTGAAAGAGGGCGGTAAAGAATTGAATTGTGAGGGAATGTATTTACTGCCTGGCTTTATTGATATGCATGGCCATATAGGTGGCACCGAGCAAGGTACTCCGGCCGAATACGTTTTCAAGCTTTGGATGGCACATGGCATTACTGCTATACGGGATCCAAGTTGTGGTAATGGGCTTGAGTGGGTCCTTGATCAAAAGAAATTAAGCGCAGAAAACAAGATCACCGCACCAAGAATATTTGCTTATACTGCATTTGGACAAGGTGCGAAGCAAACGATTAGTACACCTGAGCTGGCAGTGGAATGGGTAAAAGAAAATGCAAAGAAAGGAGCAGACGGGATAAAATTTTTTGGTTCAGCTCCCCAAATAATGGACGCAGCTATACGTGAAAATAGAAAATTAGGATTAAGATCAACCTGTCATCATGCACAAATGAGTGTAGCGCAATGGAACGTATTGAATTCGGCAAGAGCCGGTATGACCTCAATGGAGCATTGGTATGGTTTACCCGAAGCCTTGTTTACCGATAAAACAGTGCAGAATTATCCATTAGATTATAATTACAGCAATGAACAGAATCGGTTTGAAGAAGCAGGTAAGTTGTGGAAACAGGCAGCGGCGCCGTATAGCGAAAAATGGAATGCTGTAATGAAGGAATTATTAAGCCTGGATTTTACGCTTGATCCTACATTTAATATATATGATGCAAGCCGCGACCTGATGCGTGCAAGACGGGCTGAATGGCATGAAGATTATACATTACCATCACTATGGAAATTTTATGAACCCAATCGTAACTCACATGGTTCGTATTGGTTCAACTGGGGAACAGAACAGGAAAATGCCTGGAAGGAGAATTACAGGTTGTGGATGACTTTTATAAACGAGTATAAAAATCGCGGGGGAAGAGTGACTACGGGGAGTGATAATGGGTACATCTACCAAACTTATGGGTTTGGTTATATACGAGAACTTGAATTATTAAGAGAAGCCGGATTTCATCCGCTGGAAGTGATCCGTTCTGCAACATTGAATGGCGCACAGGCATTGGGCGCCGATAAAGATCTTGGCTCAATTGAGATTGGCAAGCTGGCCGATATGGTTATTTTAGATGTGAACCCCTTGGAAAACTTGCAGGTGCTGTATGGAACCGGTGCTATAAAGCTAAATGAACAAAATCAAGCGGTGAGAGTTGGTGGGGTAAAGTATACAATTAAAGATGGTGTCGTGTATGATGCAAAAAAATTATTGGCTGATGTGAAGAAGATCGTAGACGAAGAAAAAGCAAAAACAAATTGGAAGTTGAGGCAGCCGGGAGTGGGGGAATTTATACCATAGTTTGAAAGAAAGGTCAGTAATGAAATTGAAATCTGAAAATATTCTTGATGAACTAAAATCAGAGTTTCCTGATTTTAAAATTTATAAAGAAGCAGAAGGGCTACCCACAGTTGTCTTTGCTTTTTTTGTGGACTATTTAAGTTCAGCATTTAAAGAGAATGATCAAACCACAATTGATAAATTTTCTCAATTCATGAGTGCCATGTGTGCTTCAAAAGACAACACAATCGAAGCATGCATAGATGAAGTAGTTCTTGGATTCTATACTGACTCTGAACGACCTTATGAGGCTCTAAAAAAAAATATGAGTGGTGAAATACAGGAACGTTTTGACAAAACGACTGAATTTTGGAATAGGCAAAAGTCAATTTAGGAAACTGCAACACAAAAGACATTGACCAATGAACTTTTTTGGAACTATTGACGCTTCCTTTTAAGAACAACCGCCGAACTCCTTTGCAGATCGCCCTCAAAGAGTACTTCATAACGGGTTGCTCCATCCTGTATAATTAATAAACCCGTATTAGGAGGAATGAGACCAAGGCTCTCTGCATGCATAACCAACATTAGCGAATCATTTTCATTGATCTTTGTGGGAATTGTTATCCTGAAAGCTGTAGTGCTGAGTTTTATTTTTTGAGCAATAGTATTGCCACCTAGTAGCATGCTGAGGGTATCCCCATCTATGGTTCCATTATCAAAAAAACTTAATTGCAGGCTATCACCGGTAAAAAATATTTCCCGGATCTTTTGAATTTTTCTTTCAGTGGGTTTTAGCGCAACCGTAGGCACTACCGCGGATGTTTTTGTTTCTTCTTTCTTAATAGTTACATTGGGTGATGATCTGACTTGTTTTATCTTTTTAGCTCGTAAAAATGAAAGATCATGGACTAAATTTATCTCATCAAGTGTGATCAGCATTTTAGACGAAAGTGGACGATTTGTTTTTTGAAGATAGACCTCACCGGAATAAGTCCGCGTATCCCGGAAATCCAGGGATCGTGTACTAAAGTTTCCCCGCAGGATCATCAGGGTATCCCGGAGTATCAACGACAAATTGCCAAACATTTTAACTCTTCTTGGCTGTGTAGTAAAATTATCATACACCAGGTCACCGTCTTCAAAGTATATATCTTTTTTGCTTTGCCTGATTTTTGCCTTTTTTATTCCAATGTTCTCAATACCATCTTTAGGATAGATAATAAGCGAATAACCACTCAGTTTTTTATCACCATGATCTATTGCTAATTCATATTCAAGCTGGCTTCCTGGTGTTTTTATATAACCTGTCCATACTCCCGAAATATCTTGTCCCGATATTGATATAGGAAAAAGGAAAAATATGCAAATGACAATTCTCATTTTGAAATCAAGGATTTTGTAGCCGAAGCATAGGGATCAAGGTAATGACTTTATTAGGTAGCAAATTATTTTCTTTTATTGTGTTTAACAATAATAATAGCCCATAAGATCAATAAAAACCCTTCTGCCACCGCATCGAGTAAATAGATCTTAGAGATAGTCCCATTCCAAACGTAATAGCAGTCAATAAATACGAGCACCAGGCAACAGCTAATTGCCAATGTTATTACGGGTATGTTAATTTTTTTAAGCAAAAAAGATGTGAAAAGAGAGATAGAGATCGCTAAAAGAAGGACCGCAACAGTTTTTACAAGCCAGACATCTGTTTTTGGGCCCGTTACTTCCATAAAGCTTCGGATATGAATTAAAGCCCACAAAGCAGTGATGAAATAATAAATTGTTTGAATCAGCAGAACGAGGCGGTACAATCCCATAGATTATGGCTTTGGATCAGGAGACACAACGGCACTTTCATCTGGCTTTTTCTCATCCAGTTCCTGTGTTGTGAATTCGTTCATATAGATTCTAAGGAGCACAATTATGTAACTCACAAGCAACGGCCCAAATATCAACCCGATAAAACCGAAGAGGCCTAAGCCAATTAATACTCCCAGGACCGTAATAACCGGATGCACGTTGCCCATTTTTCTCATAATGGTTATCCTTGCGACGTAGTCTATATTTCCAGTGATCAGAAGACTAAATATTAAAAGACCAGTGGCATTCCATGTTTCTCCACTTATATACATATATATAACAAGTGGTACCCAAATCACCATAGTGCCTACCACCGGGAAGAAAGCAAACACCCCGGTAAAGAATCCCCACAATGCAAATTCCTTTACGCCAAATATAAAGTATCCAAGTGTTGCGGTTAGGCCCTGTATAATTGAAATAAGCGGGATACCGATCGCATTTGCCCTTACCATTTTTTTTGTTTCAGATGCCAGTATTGCGGTATTTGCATCTTTCAATGGTATGATCCTGAATAAGGTCTTTTCTACATCACTCCCATGGTATAACAAGTAGTAAAGAAAAAAAAGCATTGTGATCAGGTTAACGACCAGGTTGAGCGTACTGTTCAGCAAAGAAGGAATAAATGTGATCGTTTGATCCAGTGAATTTGAAAGGGATTTTTCAGTAACAATTGTAATGCCTGCCCTGGCCTGTATTTGCATTACGGCTTGCTTAATATTGGTTATTACTGCTGTCGGATCACTCAGCACGCCACTGATTTTAGGACTTAAAAGGCTGATAGCAGCAAATACGGGAACGCCAAGCAATAACAGATAAAAGACAATAAACAGGAAAGCAGCGTTACCTTTTTTCCATTTTCTGTTATACACAAGTTGAAAATAATTTGCCCGGCTTAGAATATATAAAGTAACAGCGCCCAACAAACCAGGCATGAACAATCGCACTTCCCGAAGTGAAAGATAGATCAGGAGAATAATTAAGAGCAATAGCAAAATTTGCCGTAACCGGTCATTGAACTTAAACATATAAGGTATTTATGAAGAAAGAGGAATTGCTCTTCATTTTCAAATCACATACACTGGGTTTCCCCTTATGACAGTAAGGTAATTAATTTTCATTACGCGGCGTAACATGAGTAGGTTTTGCCTTTCCGTTCTTGCCGCTAAAGAGAGAAAATATTTTTTGCACGATATCCTGTTTATGATCAGCAATGTAATGGGACGAATAGTTTTTTACAACTAATGGAACAAGTATCTTGGTGATCCAACCAGCCCTTGCGAGCACAACTTTTTTCAATATGAAATCGATCGCTGTATTAGCCCCCTGGTTAAGCAACGGATTGCTTTTATCTACGGTGGTGATCTTACCAAAGAATTGAAGTGCCATTCTTGCGGGCTTAAGCTGCGCTTTCAGTTGCTCTATATCCAATTGAACCAGCTGTTTCTGGGCTAGCAACAGTTCTTCAAGCAATTGCTCCTCCCGCTCAAGATCCTCGTATGACCTTATCTTTCTCTTCATATATTTTCCTTATAAAAAGGTTTCTGATAAAAGGTGAGATTATTTTTTTGCGCATTAAGATGAGTATCACCACGAGGAGCAAATAAAAAGAGGCCACCAGCAAAAAGCCTAATGCCGGGCTGTCAAGTACATCACCCAACCACCAGGCTGCCGCCATACTTGCAAAAAGCAGGATACATAATGAAATAAAGAAAATTAAGACGGAATTGACCACGGCAGATCCTACATCACTAACTTTTTTTGTGGCCCTGACGAGACTAAGTTTATAGAAGGTTTCAAGGTAGTCTCCTGAATGATTGAGAATGTCTTTTGCGTCTTCTTTTAAATTTTGAGCTTCCATATCACGCAGCAGTTTGGAGGAATATAAACAGTCCGCCGCAGCGGACTGTTTATATCTTAGATTAACTAATACTTTCTTTCATTCTGTTTACCTTTTCTTCTGCCGCAGATTTCATTTGTCTGCCTTTATCTACTGCAGTAGAACTTAATTCTTCTAATTCTTCTTTTCCTTTTACAAAAAGGTTACTTAGGGTATCAACCCAATCCCCTGCGGATTTTTTTACACGTGCACGCAATTCGCTTCCTTTTTCAGGCGCAATCAGCATCCCAATTGCAACTCCTGCAGCGGCGGCACCTAAAATTCCCAAAAACACTTTGGTTCCTGTTGTCATACGTTAAATGTTTTTTATGTGTAAAAACTTGCAAGTATTATTCCAGTTTACAACATCAA
>CBFGXP010000165.1:0-9136 GCA_965652775.1 uncultured bacterium | reverse complement strand
AATAAACCGTGGACATTAAGAAACGGTGAAACCATTTATGCAACCAATCCGAAGATAGATGTGCTTCGCATGTCTCTTAGCCAGCAAATACATCATCGTGCACAATTAGGTGTGTATTTGCGTTTGTTGAATGTACCAATTCCCGGAAGTTATGGTCCAAGCGCCGATGAAACTGATTTTTAAACCAAAATGGTGACGATGTGCTTGCATAATTTCATCAAATGGGTTTGTTTTATTATTTCATCGATCATTCGCAGCGTAAGGTTCAATGAGGAAAACAAGAGCGGATAAAGCTCATGTTCTATTCATGAGCTGTTTATTCTTTCAGCCTTGTTAATTTCATTTAGCGGGCAGGTTGTTTTGCTCTTACGTAGACAAGCTTGATATTTCTTCGTCCTGATTCTCTTTCATCGATCTCAAAAAGTCCAAGACTCCTGATCAGTTGTAATAATTTTTCAAACCCATAATTACGAGGATCAAAATCAGGTCGTTTTTTCAATAACATATTTCCAAGATCGCCCAAAAAAGCCCAACCATTCTCATCGGCAATATCGTTTATACTTGATGTAACAAGAGTAACTAAATTTTTGTCCGCTTTGCTTATCACTTTTTCTTTTTTACGCAGGTCGGTTAATTTTATTGGCTTTGAGCCGGTCTCTGGCTGCTCCAATATTTCTATGTAAATAAATTTATCACAGGCGGCCCTGAATGGAGAAGGCGTTTTTTGCTCACCCATTCCAAATACTTTCATTCCTGCTTCACGCAATCTTGTAGCAAGTCTGGTGAAATCACTGTCGCTGCTGACTACACAAAAACCATCGACGCGACCTGTATAAAGAATATCCATTGCATCAATGATAAGTGCTGAGTCCGATGAATTTTTCCCGGTGGTATAACTGTATTGCTGAACGGGTGTAATAGCGTGATCAAGTAATACGGCTTTCCAGCCCGCTACATGTGGTTTTGTCCAGTCTGCATAAATGCGTTTGAAAGTTGGCACACCATATTTGGCTATTTCCTCAAGTATTCCATTCACAAGCCGATGTGGGACATTATCAGCATCAATTAAAATAGCCAGACGGAGATCTTTTGAATTATCCATTTAGAAAAATTGATTTATTGGAAAGATAATGATTAAACAAGGATTGTGACAAGGCACAATGTTTGGGGCGTATGGTGGCCGTTGTGGTTTCCCTTTTACAAGGCTAAACAATGACATGATTTACTAATTTCAAAATCAAATCAAATGGAAACAAAAACACAAAGTAAACAAGATATACAAGGATCTGGACCGCAAACTGACATTTTGATAAATAGAGTTTTTGATTTACCCGTAGGCGAGGTTTGGCGAGCCTGGACCGAAGCGGAAGAGTTTAAAAAATGGTGGGGACCCAAAGATTTTACTTGTCCTTCAAGTAAAATGGAAGCCCGGGTTGGCGGTAAATATTTGAATTGTATGCGTGGTCCTGATGGGAAAGAGTACTGGTCAACGGGGGTTGTCAAGGAATTAATTCCTGAAAGAAAACTTGTTGTTACCGATAGTTTCTCAGACGAAAAAGGAAATATTAAATCTGCTTCTGAATTTGGTATGCCAGGAGATTGGCCAAAAGAACTTTTGATTACTGTATTTTTTGAAGAAGCCGATGGAGCGACAAAATTGAAGCTCCGTCACCAGGGTGTACCCGATGAAATGCGTGATGAATGCATCAAAAGTTGGAATGAATCGCTTGATAAGCTCGAAGAGAATATTAAATAACATCAGTTACTATATTTTTAAACAAAAGAGTTGCCGGTGCGGGCAACTCTTTTGTAAGTATACGAGGATCGAACCCTTAGGTAATGCTGTAGCAATTAATTCCAAATTCCTAACCCATAATTCATAACTTTCAACTATCAATTGACAACTTCACCTAATCAATGGCGACAGCAACCAGACACTTAAGCACATCATCCGAAGGAAAAACACCGAAAGCAAAGATCAACAAGGAAAATCTCCGGCAGGCACTTGCTCTTTTTAAATACTTAAAACCTCATCGTGGTAAATTTATTTTAGGATTAATATTCATTGCACTTTCTGCATTCACCACCAGTTTGTTCCCATTGTTCCTGGGTAAAATGATCGATGCCGCTGCACCTGGGACATCAGTGCCCGGGATGGATAGTGGTTCCCAATTTGGCTTTGGTTTAAAAAACATTCATTGGAGTTTGAATACAACGTTACTTCTCATCTTCGCTCAATTGACAGTACAAACTTTCTTTTCATTCATGAGAGTGTATTTGCTCACTGCCGTTGGTGAAAGGAGTTTAGCGGATATGCGCCGGGACGTTTACAGCAAGCTGCTTACCATGCCGATGAGTTTTTTTACAGAAAAAAGAGTTGGCGAATTAAGTAATCGCATCTCATCCGATCTTTCGCAGATACAGGATGCGATCTCTTTTACACTCGCAGAATTTTTACGCGGCGTTTTTACACTCATCATTGGTTTGTTTTTTATTTTCTGGATCAGTCCAAAACTGGCTCTTGTTATGTTATCAGTAGTTCCATTGTTGGCGATCATTGCAGTTGTATTTGGAAGGCAGATCCGTAAAATGTCCCGCAAAACACAGGACCAGCTCGCCGACAGCGGTACAATTGTACAGGAAACCTTTCACGGTATTTCAATTGTAAAAGCATTTACCAGTGAATTTTATGAGATAAGCAGGTACGTAAAAAGTTTGAAGGCTGTAGTTACAACCGCTATCACTAATGCCCGGTATCGCGGTGCATTTGTAGCATTCATGATCTTCAGTTTGTTTGGCACACTTGCATTCGTTGTATGGTACGGTGGCCGCATGATCCAGGATGGAAGTGGGTTCACTATTGGCTCACTTATCATGTTTGTGATCTTCTCCATGTTTGTTGGCGGCACATTTGCCGGCTTTGCTGACATGTTTTCTCAATTACAAAAAACATTAGGTGCCACCCAAAGTGTAAGAGAAATTTTGCGCAGCGAAGGCGAGCCCGTGGATCTTAAACCAATTGTTATAGAGCCACAATATATATTAAAAGGCAATGTGCGGTTTGACCATGTTGCATTCAGCTATCCCAGCCGCAGGGACATCCAGGTATTAAAGGATCTTACACTTACAGCAAAAAATGGAGAACAAATAGCGATTGTAGGTCCAAGCGGTGCAGGTAAATCAACTATCGCATCCCTCCTGCTCCATTTTTATGAGCCTGATAGCGGTACAGTGTACTTTGATGAGCGACAAGCCCGGGAATTTCCACTTTCTCAATTGAGGAGGCAAATGGCTTTTGTACCGCAGGATGTTATTTTATTTGGTGGCAGCATCAAAGAAAATATTTCGTATGGGAAACCAGAAGCAAGTGATGAAGAAATTATAGCGGCTGCAAAAAACGCTAATGCACATGAGTTCATAAAGAGGTTTCCTGAGCAGTATGAAACGATCGTTGGAGAACGGGGTATTAAATTGAGTGGTGGTCAGCGACAACGCATTGCAATCGCCCGAGCTATTTTAAAAGATCCGGCAATTTTAATTTTAGATGAGGCCACTTCCTCATTGGATAGTGAAAGTGAGTTACTGGTGCAGGATGCACTGGACAACCTGATGAAGGGGCGCACTTCATTTGTTATTGCACATCGCCTGTCCACCATCCGAAATGCAGACAAAATTGTGCTTATCGATAAAGGTGTTGTAAGTGAAGCCGGCACACACGCCGAACTCATGAAACATAACGGCCTCTACCGAAAGTTAAACGATATGCAATTTGATTTTGGTATCGTTACCCAATCTCCTAAAAACGAACTCAGCATACCCGATCCTGAACAGGTGCAGGAGTCCCTGCAATCAAAAGACTGACCAGGAGAGAAATAATTCATATTTGATTTTTCATTGATTATTATTAAAACTCTAACTTTAGGGTCCTAATCATTATGAACGACGCCACAGAAGATCTGATACTAAAGGTAGATTCCCAACTGCTGCAAACAGACGTGGACGAGATGTTGGACAGTGACAAGGATCTGAAAGAAATACTTACTGATATAGTGACCTGGATAGAGTATAAAAGCGAGAACGATATTTTAACATCCATACTTTTATATAATAAAAAAACAAACCAGTTATTTATAGGCGCCGCCCCTTCATTTCCCGATCATTATAACACTGCTGTGAATGGATTTTCGCCTGGTCCTACTGCGGCGTCATGTGGTACCGCGGCATTCTTTCGCAAGCAAATAATTGTGGATGATATTGCGACCGATCCGCTCTGGAACAATTATAAATCGTATGCATTAGTTGAAGATCTGCGTTCATGCTGGTCAACACCCATCTTTGGTGCAAACGATGAATTGCTTGGGACATTTGCTGTATATTATAAAGAGCCCCGCAAACCAACACAAAACGATCTCACACTTATTGACGGACTAGTAGACGTTACTGCATCAGCGATCGAAGCGAGAAAAGAGGACTACATGAAAATGGTTGGACTGTAGAATAAATGTCTCCTTTACATTATACTTTTTAGAATAGTCCTATTTATCAAATTCTATCTTTATATATAGCTAGTCCAGGATAGTTTAAAAGAAGGGAGCCTTTTTTGTCCTTTATGATCATCATCTTACAACACAGCAATAAAGATGGACCTTTCTTTATATTGGTGTTATTATTGCAAGGGTTTCCAAACTATAAATCAACAGAAATAAAATGAATTGGCTCTTTATCACCGGAATTATTTATGCTCTTTTAGTGATTGTCGTTTGTCTTCGGATCATCTATGAAACAAGAAGTACTACTAAAACTATAGCATACCTGCTTTTTACTCTTTTAATCCCCATCGTTGGTATCGTCTTCTATGTGATATTCGGTATCAATTACTGGAAAATGAAACTGTACAATAAAAAATCAATTGAAGATGATAAGATCCTTCAAAAGCTAAAAAAGGAAATGAGATCCTATATAGAAGAAACGATTGACGCAACCGATATGCCCGATGAAAACCATAAAGAATTGGCGATGATGCTGGCAAAAGGACTTCGCAGTCCATTAACCCGAAGAAACAGTGTAAAATTATTAATAAACGGCGAAGAAAAGTTTCCCGAGGTATTAGAAGCTCTTCGCACTGCAAAGCATCATATCCATATTGAATATTACATTTATGAACAGGATGAGATAGGAGAACAAATTGAAAACATCCTGATCCAAAAAGCCAAGGAAGGAGTGCAGGTGCGTTTTATTTACGATGATTTTGGCAGCCCTCATATTAAGAAGAAGACAGAAAAAAAGATGAAAGACGCCGGGATCGAGATCTATCCTTTTCAGAAAGTGTTATTTTACCTGTTGGCAAACCGTCTCAATTATCGTAATCATAGAAAGATCATTGTGATCGATGGCCACATTGGTTTTACCGGCGGGATAAATGTTTCTGATAAATATATCAACAACAAGCCGGGCCGGTTATTCTGGCGTGATACACATATCCGTATTGATGGACCTGGCGTATTTTATTTACAATATCTTTTTTTATCCGATTGGAATTTTTGCACCGGCAAAATTTTACAGCCTGATAAATTACATTTCTTAACCGGGCAAAAGCATAAGGCGGATACCTTCTTACAGGTTGCGGCCAGCGGTCCCGATTCAGACCATCCATCGGTGTTATTTTCTTTATTGCAGGCGATCTACCTCGCAAAAAAAGAAATCCTTATAACCACGCCGTATTTTATCCCCGGAGATAGCATACAAGAAGCTTTAAAGGTTGCTGCGCTCAGTGGCCTTTCGGTAAAATTGTTAGTGCCGGGTATATGCGATTCCAATTTTGTAAATGCCGCTTCAAAATCATACTACAAAGAATTGCTTTTAGCGGGCGTTGAGATCTATATGTATCAGAAAGGATTTGTACATGCCAAAACCTTAATAACAGATGGAAAGTTATCGGTAATTGGTACTGCAAATATGGATTACAGGAGTTTTGAATTAAATTTTGAAGTGAATGTAATCTTGTATGATAAAGAATTCTCGGAAAAATTACGAACTGTCTTTTTTAAAGATCTTGAGCATGCGGAAAAAATAGACAAGGAAAGATGGTGTAACCGACCCGCCCATATACAGTTGCCCGAAAAATTAGCAAGGTTATTTTCGCCGGTAATGTAAATACGGGCTACCCACAACAGTTCGGCAAAGGTCCATATAAACCCAAGCGAGGTGTGGGTCTTTTTATTGTATATTTGATTAGAGCGATGGGTTTGCTTTCCTAAATGTTTTTTATGGAAAGATTTATTTCAATAATTCTCCTTTCTACCTTCCTTTTTCACGGAACATCAGTTGCCCAGTTTACCCATAAAATGGATAGCCTTTGGGCTATTTACAATAAGGCTGCCAGTGACTCTGATAAAGTGGTAGCTTATGGCAAGCTGGCTGAATATTACTATATCTATCAGCTCGATAAGGAAGGCGATAGTATTTTGCAAGCGCAATTAAAGGTTGCCGAAATATCACAAAGCAAAAATCTTATCCTGATCGCTTTTTTTGGAAAAGCTATAATGAATATCAGCAATTGGGGCAGTAAAGAAGCTTTTGACAGGGCTTTACAGTTTGTAAACAAAGGATTAGCCTATTCAAAAAATACCGGTCTTGAAGATTATGTCACACTTTCCTATATACGCCTCGCGACACTTTATCGAAAAAAAGCCGACCTCGACAAGGCCTTTTATAACGCGAATATTGCATTAACGTCTTCACTTAATATAACCAATGACTCAATAAAAATTTTAGCGGCAATAGAATTAGGTGACACCTACCAGGCAAAAGGAGAATCGCTTTTAGCTTTTAAAACCTATACAACTGCATTAGACAATGCTGTTGACACAGATAATTTTTTCTTACAATCAGAGGTTTATCACCGCTTCGCTGAGCTTTATGTATCACTTCAAAACATTTCCACAGCGAAAGAGTATTTACTAAGAAGTGTGGAGCTAAATAAGAAACATAAAAATGGAGAAGGGTTAGTTAAGGATTATATTGACCTGGCAAGATTAACCAGTGAACGGTATTACATAGAAAAAGCAATTTCCAAATCCGATTCTTTAAACCTTGAAAATTATTATATACGGGCAAAAGGAATCATGTACGGCTATTATACTACCGTTGTCAAAAACAGTGACAGCACAATCAAATTCTTAAACGATAATCCTGATCTGAAACAGACCTACATAAATATAGGAATGCCTTCTTACTACATGGCATTGGGCTCTATATATCACTACGCCAATAAATGGGATTCGGCAGTTTATTATCTCCATTTAGCCTTGCCGGAATTCGAAAAAGACTTTAATGAACAAAACAGGCAGGCAGTTTATGAGGAACTTGGAGAATGTTATACAGCCCTTAAAAATCCGCAAATGGCAATTTTATATTATGAAAAAGCATTGGCGTTAAAAGCGCAGATCAATACTCCGGCCAAGGCGGCTATTTATGCAGACGCACTAAGTGCATTATCCGGACAAGTGGGAGATTATAAAAAAGCATTTTATTATTCGCGGCAAGGGGCACTTTTAAAAGATAGCCTGCAAAAACTCGCTAATCAACGAGATATTGCATTGATAGAACTAAACAATGAAGAAAAAAGACATGAGAAAGAACTTCAATTGATCGCGGATCAAAAACTGGTGAAAAGAAATCTTCAGTACATGGCTATAACCATTTCCATCACCGTTTTCTTTTTATTGCTAATACTGCTTGGTATGTTCCCGATCTCCAAAGTTGCGATCAGGCTGCTCGGCTATATTGCATTTATCTCTCTGTTTGAATTTATTATTTTACTGATAGAACCATTTCTTCATCATATTACCCATGGGCAGCCGCTGCAGATATGGCTGATTAAAATAGTTATTATCGCCTTGCTCGTGCCTTTGCAACAATTCCTCGAGCATAAAATGATCAGCTACTTACACGCTCGAAAAAAGAGATATACATTCTCAATAAAAAAATGGTGGCATCATCAGAAAAAACCGACGGGTGCCACCATTGATACCATCGAAAAGGATACTGCTGTTCGGTAGATTAATCTTAAAATTCGCTGCACATATTTGGCGGCGGGCAGAGACGACCATCGCCCAGATCCCGTGCATCGTAATAATAATAATTGCTGTTGTAGCCCTGTTTCAACTGAACCAACACTGTAAGTTTATTTCTGCGGCTAACTATTGGATCTGTATTAAGATATGCCGCTGCCAGCAATCTTATCCTCGTTATATCTTTCATCTTAAAAATCTTATTCAGGTCAGAATTATGCAGCGTGACCTGTCTGATAAGTGAATCATGGCTGTGGTCCACCAGCACTGTATCCAGAAAATGAGCGATCATATCTCCGGCAACAGATCCTGGAATAGAGTCAGCCGCCACAAAACCGGATGTCGTAGCCAGTGGGCCTGGCTTCAGTGGGTTACACCCAAAAAAAAATGTAATGCAGGCGATTGCAAGAAGAATGGTAGTCTTTTTCATAACCAGTATTTTAGCTTATTAAGGTACTGATACTCCCAGTTAATTACAAAATAATATACCGTACAGATAGGATGTTGAAAAAGATCAATGTTCTTGTTTTCCATTCATATGAACCGGTAAAACGTCGTCGTAAAGAAGCATTTATTAATAATGTCACTTTTTATCCCGTCCAAGTATTATCTTTTTTATCAGCACTATCTGGCCTAAGTGATAATGTGTGTGCTCAATAATTCCATGGAGATTTCTGTAGTAGTTCCCGTATTTTTTGTCGGATAGATCTTCCGCAAGCTTGCTTTCAGGTAACTGTTCGATCAAATTTGCAAAGTGTTTAGCCTCCGTCCAGGTCTTATCTAATAATTTTTGCCAGTCTTCCTGGGATTTGATTGGTGGTAAATCAAAACTATACTTATCATGGGCATTGAGTGGTTCCCCCTGTAAAACTTTCAGCACCGCACTTACATAGTAATTGATATGATAAACGAGGGCTGCGATAGTATTCAGAGAATAAACCTGGGTTGTTGCCTGTTGCCAGGTTAAGTCTGCCAAACTATCCTTAAGATTCACTGAAGTCCAGTTCCCGCCAAAATGAACATCTCTAAAATGCTTTGCTATTTGTTCTGACAAATTCATTTTT
>CBFGXP010000164.1:0-9183 GCA_965652775.1 uncultured bacterium | reverse complement strand
CCCTCATGGCCGATGGTACTGCACCACAATGCGGGAGAGTAGGTAGCTGCCATATCTATTAAAAAAGCCTTTCAGTTTTACTGGGAGGCTTTTTTGTTTGATGACGACATTTGTTTTTGACTGAAAGAAGAACAGGAAAATTACCTTACAATCCAAATCTCATATTCAAATAATAATACCCACCATTGGCTCCATACGGGATCGATCCATTGCTATACTCATTATTCCTTACCTGGCGATCAGGGTAAATATCGAAAATATTATTGGCACCTGCTGTTATCGTTACCCAACGTTTTAGAGCATAATTAATACTGCAGTCAGTCAGTATCCTGGAAGAAAAGAATTCGTGCACAGTGTCCGCAGTTACTACGGTAGCGGATTCTGTATTTCCAAAAAAAGTATTGCGCAACACAAAACCGAATTTCCCTTTATTGACAACTGCTGATAGTATAACTTTTTCCCCGGGCTGATCTCTTTTTAATGTTGTTCTTTCCTCTACACCAAATAAAATTTTTGTATAGTTTGAAATATCAGTAACGACATCGGTGGTTTTAACAGCTCCGAAGACAGCATGCCGGTTAATGTTGGCTGCCAGGCTTAGCCCGAAATTTGTTTTTTGGAGAGTCCAATTTCCATTCAATACAGCATCAACGCCATAGGTTCTTGTATTGATTGCATTTGTATAGAATTGTACCAGATCAATACCTGGATAATTAATAAGGATGTCGTTGATCTGCGGATCTTTTGTTCTATCGAAAACACCACTTATGATGATCCTGTTTTTTAATTGTATAATGTAACCATCTAGCGTAAAACTAACCGATGGAGAAAGTCTTGATGTTAGACCTGCACTTAGATTTACAGCTCTTTCTGCTGTAAGGGAAGGTATATGGAAAGCTCTTGTAATATTACTTTCGTTATTAAATACACGTACTGTTTGTATTGATCCGCGAAAAGCTTGAATACCGGAAAAATAGCGTTGTTGCAATGCGGGTGCCCGGTAGCCATTGCTGACAGAGCCGCGGATGGAAAATTTTTGTGAGAACTTATAACGTATTGCCAGTTTACCAGCAAGGTTACTCCCAAAATCGCTGTAATATTCATATCGGCTTGCTATATCAACAAGAAGATAATCATTGGGCTCCATCTCGAGGTTGACATATACGGAAGATGCGGTACGATTTTTATTGATGGCATCACCACTGCTGACACTTCCTGATGAGGGCTGTGACCCGCCTTGTTTGGGCCCGGCGCCATCATAGTCCATAGTGGCCGCTTCGTCGCCTGCTTGTAGTTTATAGTTTTCCAATCTCCATTCGGCTCCTATGATGATCTTAGATGACCATTGATTATTATTCTTATGGGAAAGATCTTTTGTAAAACTGATATTATTTGTAAACAGGTTATAAACCATTTTGCCAAGATAAAATGAAGTGTCGGCATCCGGTCCGAGTGTATTTTGCTGAGAAGCATTATTTGAATTAAAGACATCATTTGTGTTTGTGTTATTCCCAAACGAGCTGCTCAGTTCCCAATTCCAGTCATTCATGGTGATACCTTTTATTCCGGCAATGGCAGTAGCATCCCAATTTATTGTTTTGTAGTAGGGCTTAAATCCATTCGGATATATAAATTTATTTACCTGTGCGGGCCTGTTCGGATAACGATAATTTCCGCTTGACGGAGCATTCTTATAATTGATCGTGCTTGTCCAGAATAATTTAAGACGATTATTAATAGGATAGCTGCCATTGACAAGCAGTCCGGAATTAACTTTTGCTTTTTCACTGTTCCGGGTGAAATCTTTTCTGTTTAATCGGTTGGCCATTATCGTGGAATCATCTTTGGCTTTCAATCTTACAGAATCATCATAAGACATGTTAGGCAGATAATTTTCATACACCAGACCGGTATATTCATCATTCCTCGTGGTAGATTCTTGTGTTCTAACTTCTGCAGCCAAACTAATAAAACCCTGTTTACCAGCAGATAGATTCTTGTTAATCAATCGATATCCCCTGTAAATTCCTAACCATGTTTTCAAGCCATCACCGGCATAAAACTGACCGGTGTTGGCGTTGACCAATAACTTGCCTGTCGATTCTTTTAATCGGAAATTCAAAACGCCAGCAATAGCATCGGAGCCATATTGTGCAGAAGCCCCATCCCTTAGCACTTCAACTTTATCAATCGCAATCGATGGAATACTATTAAGGTCATTAATAACTGAGCCGCGGCCAAGATTGGACTTAGGCGTTCCGTTATTTATCCAGGCTGAATTATGATAACGGGTATTGTTGAGTAAAATGAGCAAATGATTTGGATCCATTCCTCTGTATGTTACAGGCTCATCATATTTCTGTCTTTCGGCATTAAAAGAAGGAAGGGTATAATTGAGCATTTGAATCAGAATCGGCTGACCGGTTTGCATTAACCTGGATGACGAGATAACATCTACAGGAACTGCAGTATTCAAATTACTTCTCTCTGTGCCCGTTCTTGATCCCATGATCGTTACTTCATCTAACTGATCGTTTGGGATCATGTTAAACTCAACGTTATGCTCTTTACTTGCTATAATGTTAATACTGGTTTCTATTTTTTTATAACCAGCATGTGTAATGTTAATGTCGTATGTTCCTGGAGCAAGGGAAAACGAAAATTGACCCTTATGATCCGTAATAATAGTTTGACCGGCGATGGCTACTGTAGCGGACTGCAAATTTTCAGATCCGCCTCTTACCGTTCCGGTCAGCTTACTGGTTTGTGCATATAAAGTATTGTTCACAAACAGGATTAATATAATTGCTAATGCAATTCCATATGATAATTTCATTCTCATGCGAACAAGGTTCAGGTTGCTGACGAAGCATTTAAAATTCTGCCTACATCATATTTATAAAGTCTTCCAATCGGTAATTCATGTTTGGCTATTTGAATACAGTCTGCATTAAAACTTTCTATCTTACCAATGGCTACGACATATGATTTATGAATCCGCAAAAATTCATCTGACGGTAATAGCTCTGCCAATGTTGTTAGCACATATTTTGTTACGATGGTTTTGTTCTGCGTAACGATTTTTATATAATCTTTTAATGCTTCAATAAATAGGATATCATTGAAAAAAACTTTTACCATCTTTCGATCAGCACGGAAATAAAGGAATGAGTTTGCCTGTTCTTTATGATGTTCTTTGCTTGCAGCTGGTGAATGTTCTGATGGTACAGATATTTGTAAAACTTTATTTACTCCTTTTAAAAATCTCTCGAATGAAATTGGCTTAAGCAAATAGTCAACAGCATCCAGTTCAAACCCCTCCAATGCATATTTCCGAAATGCGGTTGTGAAAATAACCTTTGGTGGTGCTTTTAAGGTCCGGATAAAATTTGTACCCAACAATTGGGGCATTTGTATATCAAGAAAAATCAAGTCAACAGGATGATCTTTTAAGAATGAGATAGCCTCTACCGCGTTGGCACAGGTTCCTGCCAGTTCCAACGCATTAACTCCTGCGATATGTTGTTTTAATATTTCTCTTGCAGGGGGTTCGTCATCTACAACAAGACATTTTATTTTTTTATTTTGGAGCATATTTCAGACTGGCACTATTGTTTTTTCGTTGCTTGTAATGGCAAGATCATTTTCTTCCGCTGCAACTTCAATCTCAACACTATTTGTAAGCCGGATATTTAATAGCACTATGAACATTTCTTGCTCAGTAGTCATTTTTAATTCATGAATTCCGGGGTATAATAAAGATAATCTCTTCTGAACATTGGTTAACCCATTTGCGTTGAATAACGATTGATCGGTTAGGATTTCCGAAATACCATTGGTTAGTTTCAACGAAAAATTGTCTCCTTCTATTCTTATATCCATATTTATCCAAAACTGTTCTGTCATTTGCCTGCAATGGTTAAAACTATTTTCTATAAATGGAAGTAATAAAAACGGTGCAATTCTTTTACCAATCAGGTCTCCTTTTATATTTACTTGAATTTCCGGCTCATCATTATATCTTATTTTTTCCAGCTGCATATATTCTCTCATCATCGCAATTTCTTTCTCAAGGGGTACGGTTGACCGGTCGCATTCATAAAGCATATAGCTTAACAGGTCAGATAGTTTCAATAGCATACCGGAAGTCCGTGGTGAAGAGGACAGGGCATGGGTGTAAATATTATTGAGCGTTTTAAAAAGGAAATCGGGATGAACTTGTGCTTTTAATAATTGCAGCTCCGCATTTATTTTTTCTTTTTCCAGTCGTTGACTTTCTTTTCGTTTCAGCCACCAGTATTTGAGATATTTTATAATTGCTGCTGCAGCAGCTACTTTGACGAAATTCATTAATCCGAGATTGAACGGAGGCCAGAAACGGGTGTCGGTAGCACTTGATTTGGATGTACCAAAAGAAGAATCAATAAATGAAAAGATATCCCAATACAAATAGTAGCATGCAAAATACAGGCTCATGCAAAGCAAAGCAATGTAGGCTATAGCTTTTAGCCATCTGCCCTTAAGGATCTTCGGAATAATAAAATAGATGAGTGAATAGCAGGCTAACGAAAACAACAATACCAGTAAAAAGGTTTTAAGTGGGAGATGGTCACCGGGGGTCATGTAAATGGGTCTTATTCTGCCCTCTACAGGTTGATGAAAAAGGAAAAAGCACAAAAGAAAATATAACCACCATGATGACCAAAAGGCAAGGTGACGCAGTACTTTATACTTTTTTTTCTCCGAAAAAATAAATTCACGCCATTGCATATTCATTCAGTGATTTTATTTCATCTTTTATCAGTGAGTGATCTTTTATGTCATCTAGTTGCAGGCTGAGATAAACAGCATAACTATCCGGTTCAAAAACTATTTTGAGTACATGGGTTGCCGGATAAAGTAGTTCCAGTCTTTTCGTCACGTTTCTTAATCCAATATTTCCCTTTGTTGCACTCAAATCATTGCTTGAAGGCTTGCTGTTTATGATGGTAAAATGCAACCGGTTATTGACAATTGTTAAATTGAGCTTTATCCATGGTTCGTGGATCATTCTACTTGCCCCATGCTTAAAACTATTTTCGACAAATGGTATAAGGAGAAGAGGAGCTAGCATTTTTCCCTGATGCCGATCATCGATATCGATTGTCATTTGCATTTGTTCAGCATACCTAATTTTTTCTAATGCCATATAATCACGTATCATTTTTATTTCTCTTTCTAAAGGCACTAAGGGCAAATTGCATTCATTCAAAATATACTCCAGCATGCCTGAAAGTTTTTTTATCATAACCGGTGCTTGTGTTGAACTGGTAAGAGTAAAAAAATAGATATTGTTGAGTGTATTGAATAAAAAATGAGGATGTACCTGGGCTTTCAGAAGTTGTAATTCAGCTTTTGTTTTTTCTTTCGATAACTGTTCTGCTTCTTTTTGCTTGAACCACCATCGTTTAACAAAGTTGATCGTCAGTGCAAAGCCAAGGACGATTGGTAAGCTGCTGAGCTGATCGATCATAACTACTTGCATCATTCCCCCCAAAGCCATAGCGCCACCACCAGTTGTTCCCGCAATAATATTATAAACAACGGGAGAATATTTGAACAGGGTAGCTAAAAAATAAAACGCAATCACAACGCAGGCAATGATGGCTCCTGTAAGGAAATAGTTTTTTCTTTTATAAAAATAATTAGGTAGCAACCAGTATATTAAAGCATAAGTGAGAGCGATCTGCGGCACGACTACTGCCAAAAATGAGTTCACCATAAGCGCTTTGATAAAAAAAAGTAGAGGGCCCAGTGCCTGGTAATTTCTTGTTCCGGGACCGCTGGTATCCCAACCCTTAAAGACATGAATAGGGTAATGGAACAGAAGGTTAAATGCCACGCACCACAAAAGCCAGAATGCAATATGCCTGGCTAGCCGATGCTTACGATGATCGGAAAATATAAAATCATGCTTTGTCAAAGGCGTGGTTGTCCAATAAATTTAATCAATCCCGGGCGAAATGCTTAACCATCAAAAAAAGATTTAGACATCCGCAACTATCGATAAGATGAAAACCGTTCATCGTCGACATCCGGTTTAGATGTTGTCCTGCGCGGAATGTGACATTAACATTTTACGGTTTGACGAAATGAAAATTATTCACTTCGTTGAGATGATAATTTGTGTCAGATATTTAAAAACCCAAAACATTTTTTATGAGAAATAACACAAGCCTCTCATTGTTTGTATTTACACTGTCAGTTTCTTTTATTTTAAATTCTTGCCAGAAATCGATAGATAAGCCTGCCGCTGCTGACGAAATAAGTACTGCTGCCAATGTATCAATGAACCGTGGTGTGATCCCCTATAAATTTGAAAGAATAAATGAAAATAATTTTTATTCGCAAGGATGGAAAGAACAGCAGGTCAATATTGCGGGCACGGCTACTACTTTTTCTGATTTGTCAGACAATGTAGAGATAGTTTGTGGCCCCGATAACACCAGCGATCAGCGGCTGATCCAGGGCTCTGTCACCATGAACCTTCCAACATCAGCCGATGCTACACTAAGAAGGATAAGACTACGCAGAGGAGGATATTCAGGTACCCTATTATCAGATCTGACAGAATTAAAATACAGTACCTATGTTGTTAATAATGCGCCGACAATTATGGTACTTCAGGTGGACGTCACTGGGGATGATGCCAAGGATTTTAATATATTTTTCGAGCCAAGACCAAGTTTTCAGGGTGCCGAGTATCCACCTCTCATTTTGAACACCTGGCAGCAATGGAATGCGTTGCAGGGTATTTGGCATTTTGAAGCGGTTACTATTAGTGGGCTGCCAGAAAAAACAACATTAGCGCAATTAATAGCACTGTATCCCAATGCCAGGATAATTGATACCACTCCAATTGGGCATAATGGCGAAGGTGTAAGATTTACCATTGGGGGTACTCCCCGTCCGAACTATGACAACACCATTGGGTATTTCGATGCTTTGATCATCGGAACAAAGAATGAGCAACATTCAACGCTATTTGATTTTACGTGCGCCAACCCGGGCGGTCAATAAACATACTATAGAAATTACAACATTTTTAATGAGTACAGAATTATCACTGATCAGCAACCATTAACCGTTTACATCAACTTAAAAAACAATTGGAGGTCGATTATGACACACAAATATTTTATATGCATGAGTTTTATGCTGACTGTTATTTTCTTCGCTTGCAGCAAAGACAGCAATCATTTGTCACAGAAGGAGACACTACCGGAAGAACAAACCACTGCAAACAATACCGCAGGAGCAACACAGATTTCGGGCCTAGGATTTTATGCCACTGCCGGTGAATGTGATTATGAAAGCCAGGGTGCTGCATATGCTATACGAATGACAGGAGATCTGCAGGGATGTCTTTATGCATTCATTGATAAATACGAATGTTCGCCGAGTGGTACTTATCGCGAAGAAGGTAGGGAATTATTTGTTGGTACGTATAACGGTCAACCCGGTACGTTCTGGACGACTTATAAATTTGAAGCGAGATATGAAGGATGCTCCGAAGACGGCGCCCCTTTGGGTGCAGAGATTTTTGGACGTTGTCAGCACCCTATTGTAGCAGGTAGCGGCACAGGTGTTTTCAATGGTGTTACCGGACAAGTGAACTTTAAGGACGACATCGAAGCAGGAAACTTTCCATATAGAGGTCAACTGCGGTTTTAATATAATTCTGCAATTGAGCTTATTGGCAAACAACAAAGGTTGCAAGGAATTAAACAAATAGTCTTCAATTATCTCTGCCACCAATCCTATTCATTTTGTTGATGGTGATCAGGCTTCGAAACTTGAATGTTAAAATTAAAAGCCTTTCAGTTTTTCTGAGAGGCTTTTATTATCCTTATGAGCTCGATGGAATCATTAAGTCATGTCACTCTTTCAAAAATTTCAGATTGCTGATAATATTGTCAGCTACTTTTCTTCCCTGCCAAAAACCTACTTCAATAGACTGACGGTAATGAATGCCTCCATATAGTCTTGACCATCCGGCTTCTTCTCCCGCTTCACGGAAAGATGTAAAAGATCTGGGTGAAAGTGAAATTCCCTGAGGTGTAACCAAACCATTAAATGTACTGTCGGTGAATGCATAATTATCTCCAAAAACAGCAGTCATTGCTTCTGCATTGGCAGCGGACAATGAAGCATGACCTGCCGGATATTCGGGATGTGGCGCACCTAAAAGTGCTGTGAATGGTTGTCCCATTAAATCATCATAATTAAATGGCCTTGCTAAAAGATATTCATACTTGGCTTTCCAGGTGCTGATAGAAATGTCCACATCAATGATCCCACCGAGGGCATATGCAACGGCTGCTACATCTAATGTTGATCTTTCTTTTTGTAATACTTGTCTCAAAATACTTATGTAATGTCCGGGTGTGCTAGTTCCTGGAAAGTCTCTCCACCAAAAAGCCTTATTATAATTATCCGTACCTGTAGCTGGTTTTGCATTAATTACTTCCAGCGTCATAGAAGGAAGAGCAGCGTAAGTCGGTGGATTTGGATGTGCACCATTTCCGCTGCCAGCCACTATTGGACGAAGATTTCCCATAAAAGGCAAGGCATGAACAGGGAGCGGAGCAGGAGGTGTCCAATATTGTCCGCCCGTATGAGGTGGTGAGTAAGGATCATTGAGATGTTGATAGCCGTCAGTTTCTGACCAATCAAATATTTTTTGAGCAATAGCCCGACCGAAATCCACAGAACGATTTATTATATCAGCATCTGATTCACTAGTGTATTGGGATTGAAGTGCAGTTTCTAATGCATCGATTGCTGCTTTGTCTCCTGCGCTTGCATTTGGAAACATTTTTTTATTTATAAATGCCAATGCCGCATTTGCACTGGCCGCCCAATGATAGGCAAGACCTGGAGTTGTTACTTGTAAGCCAGTTAATCCGTTCAACTGTGAAGCAATAGACTGGTAAGCCGGCATACCGGGCACCACGGACTCATATAATGCAATACCACTATATGCATAATGACGGGAAAAAGCAACATTCCCGACAGTTGTTGTCTTTCTCATAAGTTCTATCTGCATATTCATCCATCGGATAGCTACATCAGATGAAAATGTTTTGGTTTGCTTCAGGTGACCATGCTTGTTTTGGCTATTTGCCGCTGTTGAAATTTCTT
>CBFGXP010000163.1:0-9204 GCA_965652775.1 uncultured bacterium | reverse complement strand
GATGATCCAAACCGGAAAAACACGATCATCACTTCTTTCAATAGAAATTTTGCAAAACGGAATGATGGACTTGCAAGCACACATGCTTTTGTTGCTTCGCCGGAAATTGTAACTGCGTTGGCAATGGCGGGAACCATTGCTTTCAATCCATTAACAGATACACTCACCGATGCTAACGGATTACAGGTACTCTTGCAGGAACCGACCGGTTACGAACTTCCTCCAAAGGGTTTTGATGTCGGCGACGCGGGTTTCCAGGCACCCGCTGCTGATGGGAGCAGTGTTGAAGTAAAAGTTTCACCAGATTCTAAACGTTTGCAATTATTAGAAGCGTTTAAACCATGGGAAGGAATTGATCTGAAAGGATTAAAACTTTTGATCAAAGCAAAAGGGAAATGTACAACCGATCATATCAGCATGGCAGGTCCATGGTTGAAATTCCGTGGTCACTTAGATAATATTTCTAACAACATGCTTATCGGCGCTATTAATTTTTATAACGATAAAACTGACTCAGTAAAAAACCAATTGACTGGTGAATACGGCCCTGTTCCTGCAACGGCAAGAGCATACAAAACAGCCGGGATTGGAAGCATCGTTATTGGTGATGAGAACTATGGCGAAGGTTCATCAAGGGAACATGCTGCAATGGAACCACGTCACCTCGGTGTTCGGGCTATTCTTGTAAGAAGCTTTGCAAGAATTCATGAAACCAATTTAAAAAAACAGGGAATGCTTGCTTTGACTTTTGCGAACAAAGAAGATTACGACAAGGTGCAGGAAGATGATAGCATTGACATTAATGGCCTCACAAGTTTTGCCCCCGGCTATTCATTGGTGGTCATTTTAAATCACAAAGATGGCAGCAGGGATGAAATTATCGTGAATCATACTTACAATGAACAACAGATCGAATGGTTTAAAGCCGGTGGTGCATTGAATGTTATAAGATCGCAATTTGCCAGGGTATGATCAATAACAATTAGGTGGACCATTTTTATTCTAAATAATAAGCCCCGTCAATACGGGGCTTTTCTTTTAGGGTAATAAATATTTATCGAAACTCTACCTGAAAACATCCGGTTGTTGAAATTTATCAGCGGTCTTAGGAACAATATTTACCACAAGGAAATCAGGCGGTGAACCATGCTGACTTATTAAATCCCTATACTTCACTTTTAGGTTTCTCTTAAACGTACCAAGATAACCAGGTTTGGAAATCCGCTCTGGATCAAGCGAAACCGATTCAATGTGGTCGTTTCCTAGGTACATCATTAATTGCATAGCGACAAAGTAGAATACAAAAAAACTCCATTTCCATTCTTATTGCAATACCAACTAGTACTCAATTTTTAAAAGTAAGTTTACGAATAAATCTGCGGCTTACCGGTTGACATGAAATACTGTTCCTCGCTTAATCTTCGTAATTTGGTAATAGTAAATCCTTTATAATGCCAGTGAACAGGAGAAGTTTTCTAAAAGTCTCAGGGCTTACTTTTTTGCCAGTTGCCTTGCCAGCTATCCCTTTCCTTGCAAATACTGCACCTGCAAACGGAGCCCCCGTAAGTGAGCCCATCGTAAAATTTTTCGGTGACGGTGAGTTCTATGATGGCTTCCCGTACTTAGAGCAATTGCAGCTTGCCAATGCTAAGCAACCAATTAAAGTGGATCGTTATGGATCTGGCGGCGCAGTGGACGAACTCGAAAAAAAGTTTGAGGCGATCACCGGCAAAGAAAAAGCGATCTACATGCCAAGTGGCACAATGGCTAATCAATTTGCGATCGCTATGCTTAGTGGCGAAAACACAAAAGTGTTTGTACAGGACACAAGTCATGTTTACCGTGATGAAGCCGATGCGGCACAATCGATCTTTAATAAGCGCCTAATGCCATTGGCAAAAAATCAGACTTTTTTTACTGCAGATGAATTAAAAAAAGCAATAGAGAATCTTGACAGTGAAGAAGTATTTAAAAGTGGCCTTGGGTGTGTTTCAATTGAAAGCCCTGTTCGTAGAACGGATGGGCGGATGTTCCCACTTGAAGAAATAAAAAAGATCAGCGAATATTGCCGCAGCAAAAATATCAGACTACATCTTGATGGTGCGAGGCTATATATGGCTTCTGCATGGTCAGGGATTTCTATAAAAGAATATTCAAGCTATTTTGACACGGTGTATATTTCCTTGTATAAATATCTGGGTGCAAGTGCAGGTGCCATTCTGTGCGGCGATAAATCTTTAATAGACAAAATGCCCCACCTGATCAAAATACATGGGGGAAATATGTTCGGTAACTGGCTGAATGCAGCAATGGCTTCATATAAATTGGATGGTATTGAAGAAAGATTACAGGAAGCCATTAAAAGATCTAAGGAGATTTTTAAAGCATTAAATCAAATACCGGGGATAAAAATTTCAGCGTTGGATGGAGGCACAAATATTTACAGCATGAAATTTCCTCAAGGGCTACAAGGGCCAAAATTTAGCGAGACTATTAACACTTATTTTATTCGTATACCAAGGCCAGACGCAAATGGTGATGCAAAGATCTCCGTAAACGAAACTTTGCTCTACCGTGAACCAAAATATATTATTGATGCCTTTAAAGATGCAATCAATAAAGCGCAATAAATCCAAAAAATAAATTTTAAGTTTTATGAAAAAGATATTCTTAGTAGTAATTCTATTTTGGTCAACAGCGGTTTTTGCACAAAAAGATGCATCCATTTCTTTTGAAAAATGGATCAGTCTTAAGGGAGTCGGTGGTCCCGTTATTTCTCCTGATGGAAAGATAATTGTATACAATGTCTCAAGTACTGATTGGGCAAATAATACATATGATAATGAGCTTTGGATGGCCAAAGAAGGCGAAACTCCATTGCAATTAACAAGAACTAATAAGAACAGCACTGGCAATGCGGCGTTTACTCCAGATGGGAAATATGTAAGTTTTATAGCAGACAGGGGAGATAAAAGGCAGATCTATATTATTTCTGTATCGGGTGGCGAAGCCATGCAGGTAACAAAAGATGAGGATGGCATTAATAATTATGCATGGAACCCTGATGGGACCAAAATAGTTTATAGTAAAACACAACCCAAAAGCAAAAAGGATAAAACAAAAGAAGAGAGATTTGGAGCATTTGGAATAGAAGGCGAAGAATACCAGTTAACTCATTTGTGGCTATTGAATTTTAGTTATGATTCAGTTTTTCTTGCAGGTCAACTTCCCTGTTATTCATCAAAAGATACAAGTAAAACAAATAAAAGTTCCGATTGCGTTTCATTACCTGTAGCAAAGCCACTGACGGAAGGAAATTTTAATGTGGGCGGATTTTATTGGAGCCGTGACGGAAAACAAATTGCATTCAATCGTCAAAAAGATCCGCTGATCAATTCAGGAATCACATCAGATATTGTATTGATCGATATAGCCACAAAAAAAATGACAACCGTGATCAGCAACCGGGTTGGTGATTTTTTCAGCGTCTGGAGTCCGGATGGGAAAGCATTTGTTTATTCCAGCCTGATCGATGACTCTGTTTCCAACTTTTATAAAAATAACAGGTTGTTTATTTATGATTTGGGCACCATGAAAAGCCTGGAAATTGCAAAAGACATTGATGAAAATAAATCTGTTTCAGATTGGAATAAATCGGGGCTGTTCGTAGGTGCTTTTGATAAAACCAAATTTAAATTATATAGTGTCAATATAAAAACCGGCGCTACTGAAAATGTTCCAATGGCATTAGACCTTCCCGGTGGAATTGCTTTTAGCAAAAATTCAGATATGATCGCAGTATCCGGAAGAAATTATACTGGGTTGAATGAGATCTATTCATGGCGTTTAAAACAGCCGTTAAGACAGATCACTAATAGCTCTGCGCAGATCAAAGACTGGAATACACCTGTAAACGAAGTGATCCAATGGAAAAGTAAAGACGGCGCAGAGATCGAAGGTGTTTTATTAAAACCAAAAAACTATGACCCCAAAAAGAAATATCCTTTGCTTGTAGTAATTCATGGAGGACCAACCGGGATTGATCTCCCTGAACCAACGCCGACTTACGTTTATCCAATTATGCAATGGGTTGAAAAAGGAGCCCTTGTGTTAAGGGTCAATTACCGCGGAAGCGCTGGCTATGGTGCAAAGTTCCGCGCATTGAATGTTCGCAATCTTGGGGTAGGCGACATGTGGGATGTTGTAAGTGGTGTTGAATACTTAAACAGTAAGAATATGATAGATACTTCACGAATGGGTTGTATGGGATGGAGCCAGGGCGGATATATATCTGCTTTTCTTACTACCAATACAAATATGTTTAAAGCCATTTCCGTTGGTGCCGGTATTTCAAACTGGGTAACTTATTATGTAAATACAGATATCACACCCTTTACCCGTCAATATCTTCAGGCTACACCATGGAGTGATATGGATATTTATTTAAAAACGTCTCCCATGACAAATATTAATAAAGCAAGCACCCCAACGCTGATCCAGCACGGCGAATTCGATAAACGAGTACCCATCCCAAATGCATATGAACTCTATCGGGGCTTGCAGGACCGAGGTATTCCTTCAAGACTAATTGTATACAAAGGTTTTGGGCATGGCATAAATAAACCAAAAGAAAGATTGGCTGCCATATGGCATAACTGGCAATGGTTTAATCAATATGTTTTTGGTGAAAAAGAAGAAACAATGGCTTTGGATGATAAGTTCTAGAATTTGGAATCTGAAAACTCTAAATAATGCTTTTTTTAACTTCAGGTGCTGGTATTGTCTTTATTATTAAAGTTTTTTTGCATAATTACCTAGATTCTAAAAACAACCGATATATTCCCTCCAGTGGCGTGTTAATTCCTTCACCGGATGTATTTTGGTTTTATAGGAAACCAGTTACTAATGATACCTTGCGACTAAAAAGATTATGTAATTTTCTTTATGGTTCTTTCCTGATGTTATGTTTGATTATGATTATTATTAATAAAATAAACTTTTAATTGGATGAACTGCTAATTATGAAACTAGGAAATGGAGAATTTGTAAAGCCATCACTTCGATTGGTTATCTTTTTATGAAATCATTATATACTTTTTGCATCAGCGCTTTTGCAATTCGTTCATCCTCTGTATTTGATTTGCCTTCCATAAATACAGTCCTTTTACCTGCATTGTCAAAGAGTAACCGGCTGCTGTCTGTTACAAAACCGATTCCATCATTGTAGGTAAAAAATGCCCAATGACCGGCAGTAGAATCAAAAACATTTTTACCAAATGGAAATGGCGCAGCAGGGAAATGTAATTGTTGAACCAAACTACCAGCCAGATCAAGTTGATTCACTGTTTTATCGATAACAACATTTTGCTTTTTTAAAGCACCGCCTAACCATAACACGGGTATGCGATAGTCATCGGCTCTTTTCCCAGTTATCGGCATATAATGTCCATGGTCTGCAGAAATAATCACAATTGTATTTTGCCACACAGGCAGCTTCTTTAATTCGTTAATAAAACAGTACACAATAGAATCAGTATAATGAAGTGAATTGAAGAATTTCGTCTCTTTATCATTACCATTAAATACAATGGGGACAGGTGTTTCAAAGGGTTCATGGCTGCTAAGTGTGAGCCATGTTGTAAAGAATGGTTGCTGCATCGTTGAAATGTCAATCGACAGCTTTTTCATCACCACATCGTCATGTGCTCCCCATTTGGAATTCATATCAGCCGCATTAAAATCCTCTTTTGTAATTAGTTGTTGAAATTGTTGCGCGGTCAAATAACTTTTAATATTTGCAAACTCGGGTTCTCCCCCATAATAAAATTGCGTTGAGTACCCATTTTCTAAAAAGATATTACCCAACCCAGGCAGTTTAGCCGTCTTTTCGGGATAATTTACAATTGACCCCTTTGGTAATGCGGGATACCCGCTTAAGATCGCACTGATACCTTTATCAGTTCTGTCACCCGACGAATAACAATTGCTGAAATAAATTCCTTCCTTAAAAAGTTGAGGGAAAAATTTAATTACGGGACGTCCATCAACCGTTTTACTTAAAGCTTTTTCTGTAAAACTTTCCCAAACAATTAAGATTACATTGGGTTTTAGTGAACCCGAATCAATAACGACTTGTTCCGTCTTTCCTTTTGCATCAAACATTGGTCTTACAATTGCATCAGCCTCATCTTCCTTCAGGTATTCATAAAAGTTCGTATTCAGTTTATTCATCTGCAATGCTGAATACATAATATTCCAGGAAGCATTGACAGCGGCATTGTTGGCATACTGGTTATTGCAGAAATAAACACTGCTCTGATTTAACGGGGAAAGTTGAATTCCTCCACGTATGGGAATAATAAGCGCCGCTGTAAACACTAACAGGAGCAGAACCTGGATAAATCGCCTATTGTTATTTGCCAATAGACTCATTGATCTTGAGATCCCATTTTTGAAGATCCGGAACAGTAAAAAATAGACAACAGCAAATCCTATTAAGATTAATACCAGTGGGAGATGACTTACGGACGCCCAGACTTCTTTCGGTGTTGCCAGATATTTTAACGGAGTCGAGTCGATCCTCGTTCCCCAGGCCTTATAACTTTCTGAATCTATAATTATCAAAAGCAGCTGTATGAAAAGCAGGATGGCTGTATAGATTATATATATACCTTTTTTTCTGAAAAAAGGAATGAATAAAGCGCCGATTGTAAACAGACAAACCAACAATGTAAAGTAACCCGCCATTGATAGATCCATCTTTAACCCATACCAAAGGCTTTGAAACAATAGTGACGAAGGGACTTCCTTTGCATATTGCGATGTTGTAAAAAGAAAGAATATCCTGGCAATTTCGAAAAAGATCACCCAGGTAAACAGGTAAATAAGCAGGAATAAGATTTTCCTCAGCATCGCATAAAATTAAAAAAAAGCAACCCGGTTTGGGATTGCTTTTTTTATATAAACAATTAAGATCTATTAACTGATCTTTTCCACCTGCATATAATTCAGCTCTACAGGCGTTGAACGACCGAAGATCTTAACCGTTACTTTCAATTTTTTCTTTTCATCATTTACCTCTTCTATCACACCATTAAAATCATTAAATGGTCCTTCGATTATCTTGATGGTTTCACCAACAATAAATGGCTCACTCATGCTTACACCACCAGCCTCAGCCATTTCATCCATCTTACCAAGCATTTTATTCACTTCAGCCTTGCGCAAGGCGATCGGGTGTTCTTTTCCAAGGAAATGAATTACGTTGGAAGTATTCTTTATTGTATCACGAAGATCATCAGAAAGTTTTCCATCCTGTATTTCTATCATTACATATCCCGGGTAATAGTTACGTTCACGCATCACTTTCTTGCCATTCTGTACTTTATATACTTTTTCTACCGGCAGGAAAACTTGTTTTACAATCTTATCCCATCCACCACGTGAAACTTCCTTATCAAGGTATTCTTTTACCTTTCTCTCCTTGCCGCTGACAACACGAAGTACATACCATTTCGATTCGGCCGCTTGCGGGGTTTCTGTTGAATTTGTCGTTTCCATTAGAAAATTTTATAGATCTGGTTCAATACAACATTTGTTACAAAGTCCATCCCGGCAATAAGTGCAGTAATAAGCAATGTAGCTGCAATTACTATCATAGTTGATTGCTGAAGTTGCGCCCATGTAGGCCAGGTGACTTTTTCCATCAGCTCTTTGTAACTCTCTCTGAAATAAGTTGCGATCTTGTTCATATTATTTGATGTTTGATACTTGAAGTTTGATATTGGAGGTCGAACAAATTCAAACCTCAAACTTAAAACTTCAAACTATTTGGCACGGGTACTAGGATTCGAACCCAGACTGAAGGTTTTGGAGACCTCTGTACTACCGTTATACTATACCCGTATACCCCAAACCCCTAAAGGGGCTTAGTAGAACTTTTTTAAAGAACAAAGCACTTAGGGTATTCTACCTAAGTACTTTGCAAAATTATTAAACTATCCCAGAAGTCCCCTTTAGGAGATTTAGGGGTTATTTATTTCAAAATTTCGGTCACCTGGCCTGCACCTACTGTACGGCCACCTTCACGGATCGCAAACTTCAAACCTTTCTCCATCGCAATTGGCTGGATAAGTTTTACAGTAAGCGATGTATTGTCTCCAGGCATAACCATCTCAGTGCCTGCTGCTAATTCAACTTCACCAGTCACGTCCGTTGTTCTGAAATAGAACTGAGGACGATATTTCTGGAAGAATGGAGTGTGACGTCCACCTTCTTCTTTGCTAAGCACATATACCTCGCATTTGAAATCGGTGTGCGGAGTAATTGAGCCTGGCTTGCAAATAACCATTCCACGACGGATCTGGGTTTTTTCAATACCACGGAGCAATAAACCTGCATTATCTCCAGCCTCACCTTCATCAAGCAATTTGCGGAACATTTCCACGCCTGTCACTGTTGAAGTAAGAGGAGTTGGTATCAATCCCACGATCTCAACACCTTCACCAACCTTAATACGACCTCTTTCAATCCGGCCGGTAGCAACAGTACCACGACCAGTAATAGAGAAGACGTCTTCAACAGACATCAGGAAGGGTTGATCGACCGGACGAGGAGGCAGTGGAATATAGCTGTCAACAGCTGCCATTAGCTCATCAATTGCGGCCAACCATTTTTCCTCACCAGCTAATGCGCCGGTTGCAGAACCTTTAATGATAGGCGTATTGTCACCATCGAAACCGTAGAAAGTCAGTAATTCACGGATCTCCATCTCTACCAGTTCCAAAAGCTCAGGATCGTCAACAAGGTCAACCTTGTTCATAAACACGACCATACGAGGTACACCTACCTGGCGGGCCAAAAGAATATGCTCTTTGGTTTGTGGCATCGGACCATCGGTAGCAGCCACCACAAGGATAGCACCGTCCATTTGTGCCGCGCCGGTAATCATGTTTTTAACATAGTCAGCGTGACCAGGACAGTCAACGTGAGCATAGTGGCGGTTAGCCGTCTGATACTCCACGTGAGCCGTATTGATCGTGATACCACGTTCCTTTTCCTCAGGTGCAGCATCAATTTCATCATATTTTTTTGCCGTTGCCAAACCACTTTTTGCAAGAATGGTCGTAATGGCAGCAGTCAGGGTTGTCTTACCGTGGTCGATATGGCCAATGGTACCAACGTTAACGTGGGGTTTGTCCCTCT
>CBFGXP010000162.1:0-9220 GCA_965652775.1 uncultured bacterium | reverse complement strand
CGCTCTTGTCCAATTTTGGGTCGGCAAAGATAACGGTAATTCCCTCACTTTTATCCAAAATAAAATCGTAGCTGCGGGCAACCGCGAGCTTCTGTACAGCATTGTAAACCTTGTCCTGCACGGGCTTTACAAGCTCCTGTCTTTTCTTAAACAGATCGCCTTCAAACCCAAAGCGTTTCCTTTGCAGGTCACGCAATGCTTTTTCTTTATTAAAAAGCTGGTCTTCTCTTTTTTTCTTAAGGTCATCACTTAGCATTACCTGCTCAGCTTCAAAATCGCGGTACATCTTATCTAATTCGGCTTGCTGAGCATCAATTTCTGTTTGCCAGCTTCTAGCAATATTATCAAGTTTGGACTGCGCATCTTTATATTCCGGTAATTTATCCAGAATATATTTAGTGTCAATGATTGCATATTTTCCTTGCGCATCGGCTGCAACAGTTGCGAGCCATAAGCTACAGGCTACAAGTAATATCTTTTTCATATTAAAATGTTTTATGGTGAATAGAATTACCGAATGTATCCCTGGTCGACGCAATTGCTGAACATTGAACCATATGTTGAACGGAGCGTCGCAACGGAAGTTAAATAGTAGTGATGAAGTTTGGTCAAAAATTTTATTCCGGCTCATAACCCAGCATGAATGTAAACTTAGATGCGGATTTCAAGCCTGATCCGGGTTTAATGCGATCAATACCGATACCATAATCAAATCCTAACAACCCGAACATCGGCAAGAAGAACCTCATACCAACACCGACACTGCGGCGCAAACGGAAAGGATTGTACTCTTTAAAACTATACCAGCCATTGGCCGCTTCAAAAAACCCAAGACCATAAATAGTGCTTTGAGGGTTTGTAGCAAATGGATAACGCATCTCCAACTGGTATTTATTAAAGATGGTAAAGAATCTTTGTGCCTGCGATGGATCGTCGATCGGATTTATGTTTGGATTTGAATTTTGATAAATTGGGTATCCACGATGTGCAATGATGTCGTATCCGAGTAATCCGAAACTATTTGACATTCCGGCATCGCCAAGCTGGAATCTTTCAAATGGTGACACTTCGAGCTTTGGATTATATTTACCCATAAATCCATACTTAGCAGCCAGCTTAAGAACAAACTGCCTGTTCTTTTCCGCACCCATTGGTTTACCAAGCGGCACATACCACTCTGCATTAAATCTCCATTTATGGTATTCCGGGTGCCCATATGGATCCTTCGTTACAAGTTCAGGATCAAATACCGAATAGGGCGGTGTTGCCTGTACGCTTAAAAGAAAATTAGAACCACTCGTAGGGAATATTGGGTTTGGACCTGCAGAATTTCTTTGCAGCGCAATTTTTAAACTTATATTGGTAGAATTGCCACTGTCAAGTCCCACAAAAATCGGATAGTTCAGCCATTTGTATCGTGTAAAATTGAGCGTATAGACAAGACTGAAAAAATCATCCGGCCATTTCAATTGCTTACCAAGTGATATACTTGCGCCCAGCGTTTTCAGGTAACTTGAATCAGCTCTTTCTTTTAAGAATCGACCGGTGAGATAATCGTAACCATTTGTAAACTTACTTTTATAGATGCTAAATGTAAGTGAGTTTCTTTTTTTACCACCAAGCCATGGTTCAGTAAAAGATGCATTATATGAACTATAAGCCTTTCCATTTGATTGAACACGTACACTCAATTTTTGTCCATCACCGGTGGGCAATGGATCCCATGATTTTTTGTTGAAAATATTTTTGATCGAAAAATTATTGAAGGTAACACCAAGTGTTCCCGTTAAACCAACCCCTCCGCCCCATCCGGCAGAAAGCTCCAGCTGGTCAGAAGATTTTTCCTCAAGTTTATAATGGATATCAACTGTGCCGTCATCCGGGTTTGGAATTGGATTGATACCAATCGTTTCCTGGTTGAAGTAATTGAGCTGACCTAGTTCTCGTTGTGAACGAATAAGATCAGAACGGCTGAAGAGTTCACCTGGTATTGTTCTTAATTCACGACGTATCACATGTTCCTTTGTCCTGTCATTTCCGAAGATCTTTATATTCTTGATCCTTGCCTGCGGTCCTTCGATCATTCTTATCTCGTGATCGATCGTATCATTATACACTGCGGTTTCCACTGCCTCTGCGCGGAAGAAAAGATACCCATCATCCATATACAACCCGCTAATGTCGCCGCCTTCGGGAGTAAGTTGCTTACCGAGTCGCTGGTTAAGCGTTTCAATATTGTAAACATCCCCCTTGTGAATGCCTAAAATAACATTCAGCACTGAATCGCTGTACTTAGAATTCCCCTTCCAGGTAATATTTCCAAAATAATATTTATGGCCTTCACTTACTTTGAAGTCGATATTGATATTTTTTTCAGAAACCGGGTAAGGTTTTACATCCTCAATTATTGCATCACGATACCCGATGGAATTATAATACTCGATAATCTTTTCTTTATCTTCCTCGAATTTCTTTTCATTGAACTTGGCGGAAGAAAATAATTTGAACCGGAACCATGGATCAAGGAAATTTTTCGTTTTACTAAGAGAAAGAAACCCTTTGTCGTGCAGGTATTGTTTGAATGAGGTCCTTGGGTTTTCACCAAAAATCGTTGAGTCTTTTTTAGGGAAAAGAGTAAACCGGCTGACCTCTTTAGTGCCTTTCAATTGTTTTTTTAGCTTAAGGTCTGAAACAGTTTCGTTGCCAAAAAAGTTTATATCATTGACTTTTACCTTTTCGCCTTTATCAATATCAAACAACAGAAAAATAGAGTTGACAAAAGCCGTATCCGGACTTTCAATTATCTGAAGCTTCAGGTTTAAATAGCCTTTTTCGCCATAATATTTTTTAATAACCTCACTTGCAGTTCGACGGGTATTTTCTGTAACAATAGTTTGTTTTGCCAGCCCGATCTTTCCAATTAATTCCTCTTCTTCGGTTTTCTTTATCCCTTTGAATTTATAATTACCCAATCTCGGCCTTTCCATCACATGGATCTCGATATCTATATTATCGCCGGTGATCCTGGTAACAAATATCTCAACATTGGAAAATAGTCTCTGTTTCCAAAGATTCTGAATCGCTTTTGGGAATTGATCGCCTCCCGGGTGCAAAATTTTATCACCAACCTGTAAGCCGGATATGCTTGCAACGATTGCTGAGTCCAGAAAAAAAACACCCGAAACCTTTATGCTTGAAATTGTATACTCCTTTGGGCGGGTGGCATCACGCCATGCTATAAGATTAGGATCAACTGAAGTAGGCTTGGTTGTATCAACAGGTTCCTGTCCGTTTACACTGAGAATGGAAGTAAGAACTACCGTAAACAGTAAACAAAATCTTTTTAGAATTCTTTGCATTGTTAGTTGATCAGTTCAGTCAATATTGCGGTCTCAAACTCCGGAGAAATGGTATAATATCTCCTTTAAAGGCGGCAAATTAACGGTAAAAAATTGAAGTGTTTGTTAAAGAAAAAGGCAAATGGCTAAAAAACTTATACAGCCCTGGTTTGATGCCGGCCACGTAGTTTAATGACTGATTTCTTCAGTTTTCACCTGTTCCCCTGTTTTTCCAAACCTCCGTTCTCTCCCCTGGTAGTCGATTATGGCCTCATATAAGTGTTGTTTTCTAAAATCAGGCCAGCGCACTTGCGTAAAATACAATTCTGCGTAAGCTAATTGATACAATAAGAAGTTGCTGATCCTGTATTCCCCGCTGGTCCTTATCATAAGTTCAGGATCAGGAAAGCCACTTGTAACAAGGTGTTGCTGTAAAATATCCTGGTCAATATCTTCCACCGCTAATGTTCCTTTTTTTACTTTATGCGCTATGCTTTTAACTGCATTTAATAGTTCCCACCGGCCGCTGTAGCTCAAAGCCATAATCAGGTTAAGGCCTGAGTTTTCCTTAGTGTAAACCAACGCCTCTTCCAGTTCCTTCTTTGCATAATCCGGAAGCATATTCATGTCGCCGATAACATGAAGACGAATGTTATTTTTATGGAGGCTTTCAACTTCGTTATGAATTGTTGAGACTAACAATTCCATCAAACCGACCACTTCATATTCCGGCCTATCCCAATTCTCTGTTGAAAAAGCATAAAGGGTCAAGTATTCAACACCCAGCTCGGCACAACCTTCTACAATATTCCGAACACTTTCAACGCCATGAAAGTGCCCAAAGAGCCTGTCCTGTCCCTGCTCCTTAGCCCAGCGTCCGTTACCATCCATGATGATGGCGATATGACGGGGAAGACGAGTTTTATCAACCTGGCTTAATAGATCAGACATCTTACTTTAAAAATTAGCGACCAAAGTTAGGAAAAACAAAACTGGCAACTGAGATCAATGATTCAAAAAAATCACAACTTTTCGCCGCAGTACTTGCAGAAAACTGCATTGTCATCATGCCCTTCCTTGCCACAACCCGGACAAGCTTCGTGTCCCCTTTTTGCTGTTCTGGACATCAAAGCAATTTCGGTCGTTAATATTCCGGTGGGAACTGCAATGATACAATAGCCAATTAACATGATTAAGCTGGCAATAAATTTCCCGGCAGGCGAGGCCGGGGTCATATCTCCATAACCTACGGTGGTGATCGTTACTATCGCCCAATAGATACTTTCAGGAATGCTGGTGAACCCACTTTCTTCAGTTTCTACTAAATACATAATCGATCCAAGAATTATCACTATCGCAATAACTACCAGCATGAATATGCTTATCTTTTTTGCACTGGATCGTAAGGCAGCACTCAGAAAACTTATTTCGGACAGGAAATGCGTTAATTTGAAGATCCTGAAAATGCGTATAAAGCGCAAGGCCCTTAAAACGAGGAGGGATTGGGCGCCAACCAGGAATATGCTCAGATACATCGGAATAATTGCAAGCAGGTCCACCAGTCCAAGGAAACTAAAAACATACAGCAAAGGTCGTTTTACTGCGATCAGCCTAAGCAAATACTCGATGGTGAATAAAATTGTAAACGCCCATTCAAGGATAAAAAAAATACTACCGTAACGCAGGCGAAAGGATGCAATACTGTCAAGCATCACCACAGCCATACTGGCGATTATAGAGATGAGTAAACAAATATCAAATGCTTTTCCTGCAGAAGTATTGGATTCGAAAATTACTTCATGCAACCTGGACCTCCACGCTTTGCTTTGCAAATTCATATTGCTATTTTAAAAGCTTGTTTTACCAGGCAATACAACTTTAGTTGATCCATTCAAACTAAAATTAATACCTGTTGCCTCCGACAAAAGCCTTTCGCAATAATGCCATAATAAGCGTAAATATTGCCGAGCCGATCACCGCCCATACGATAGGAAATGGTTTGCCTTCAATGTTAATGGTAAAAAATTCAGGAAGACCCATTCTACCCGCAATCCACATACCGAGGTAAGCTCCGATAAAGCCAACTATTATTGACACAAGACATCCACCTAAATTATAACCTGCGAGGGATTGACCGATTGCACCGCAAATGGCGGCTATGGCCAGGAGAACTAAAAATCCAATTAATGTCATGGTTTTGAGTTTTAATTATACATGAATTTGCAACATTTATTATGTCATACCAAATCAAGTTAAATCATATTGAGATAAGAAAATAAAAAAACTACCCTTAAGGTAGTTCACTAAAAGAAAATATTTAGAATTAATTAATCAGCGGTTGGGCACTTATAGCTCTGTAGATTGAATGAGACATAAAATATTGCAGTTGCAAATTGATCTTTCTGTGTGCTAACACCCCGCTGCCGGCCGGGAAGTCCTATTGGATCGCCTAATTCATAGGAGCGATCATGCAATAAATGTGCGGGCGACGGGCTTCCATCTGGCAAAGGAGGAAACACAGAAGTGTTGACATAAGTTTTACTTACGTCATCGAGGTAATCAGTGCCAGTAACGCGATATACGATTTCAAATCCCACATTTATTCTTTCGTTGATACAATACTTAACTCCTGCGCCGAAAGGAATGCTGAATGCCATGGAACCATAAGGCTTGCGATCCGGATACAATGTTGTGCCTTGTCCTTCGGTATTTAACGGACGGAGATAATGTTTTTGACCAGCGAGCATTGCAAATGGGTCATAATTAAAAACCCCCACACCAAACGTGACGTAAGGAGTGAAATTATAACCGGGTTCGCCGGGCATAAAACGAAAGAAGTTAAAATCTCCCTGCACGGCCAGTTCCCATACATTGGAATTAAAGCTTAGGTTGCGACTCTGCATGTAAGCATTATGATCATTGTAAATATCAGAATAACCCAATTGGGCAAAGCTTGCACCTACTCTTACTGCGATATAGTTCCCAAAGTTTTTACGGAAGAAAGCAGTGGCGGCAATTTTCGGTCTGTTTAAATGAGCCCTTGTATTTAAATCGCCAAAATAATGGCCAGCACCAATACCAATACCAAATTCCCCTTCCTGTATCACGGCCTCAGGCTGTGCAGAAACAAAAAGAGAAGATAAACTAATAACCGTCAGAAGTAAAGAGGTCCGAAACATCTTGCAAAATATGAATTCAGTCTCTTAAAACGAAAAAAACTATCGCGGATTGTATGGATTAAAAATGATTTCACAGATTATTGGCCCTTAGATGCTGACAGCACTAACTGTTTCCTGAAATCCTGAAAAAATCCTTTAAACACTGATCAATTACGCTTATCAAGTCCCCAGGTAAGCTTATTATGCAACGTTTGAAGGAAGTTGTTTTCTGTAAGACGTACCAGGTTAAGCAGGAAAGACTCTTTTTTCACTGCCAACTGTACGTTCTTACTAACTATTTCTCTGCGACTATCAAGTGCACAAATGATCTGGTCTGTACGACTTTCTACTTCGAAAGAAATGATATTGTCATCGGGGACAACAATAGATCTTACGTTCAGGTTATGAGGAGCGACCGGGGTAATTAAAAAACTTCCCGACTCCGGGAACATGATCGGCCCATTGCAACTTAACGAATAACCTGTAGAACCGGTAGGAGTGGCAACGATCAATCCATCAGCCCAATATGTATTTAAGAATTCTCCGTTGAGGTACGTGTGAATTTTGATCATTGGAGCGGTATCTCTTTTATGAATTGAAAATTCATTCAATGCAAAAGATACATTTCCAAACATAGAAATACTTGCATCCAGATGGATCATTGTTCTTTTGTCAATAACATAAGTTTGTTTTTTTAATGCTTTTACAGCATCTGCTAATTGCTCATGACCTATGCTTGCCAGGAAACCGAGCCGGCCGAAGTTGATGCCCATAATCGGAATCCCTTTATCTCTTACCAGGCCCACCGTATCCAGCAGAGTGCCATCGCCACCCAGGCTAATTATAAATTCTATCTCACTATTGAGATCATCGGATAAATAAAAAGTGCTTATACCTTCAGGAAGATTGATCCTGTCTTTTATTTCTTCATGAAAAGGCAGAAAAACTGCAGCTGCAATTTTTTGACGACCCAGTTCATCAAAAAAAAACTGAACGTCGCTTCGCTTATCTTCTTCGAGTAACCTGCTGTAAATAGCAATCTTCATAAATGTGGAGGATCAGAAAAAGGACTTCCTGTGTAAATATAAACCGTTTTCACCTAACAGGTTGAAACTCCACTCAAACTTAAAGGTAAAATCGTAGTGTGTGATAATATCTAACCCAACACCTCCCGAATACAGCATGCGGTTATTAAGCGTATTGGTACCCGGGGTGGGATGATGTACATAGCCTGCATTCACAAATGTTTTTGCATATGCCCGGAAAGGTACCCGATATGGTATTACATCTTTCTTTCTTTTTACATGAAAACCCAGATTCAGAATTTCACGTGATAAGATTGCTTTAGCATATCCACCTACTACTCCGTCTACCACATAATACTCGTATCCCTGCATAAAAAAATCGCTGTAGCCAAGCAATCGTTGATTAAAATAAGGCTGGTAAAAAGGAAGCTTTAAAGCACCTGCTACTCTCGCATTGAAATATGTTTTTTTTGCTATTTCCCAACTGCCGCTTGCTTTTGCACTTACCAGCCACATATTTATTATCTTATTAAGACCTCTTTTTGCAAAATAGAGTTCGACTATATATCCTTTTAAGGGGTAAGGATTATAATCAACGTCCATATAATTCATAAGGTAATAAAACTCGGGAAACTTAACTTTATCTCTTCCTTTTGTAAAATAGGAAGGATTAAGAGTTACAATGGTATCCGTAACAGTTTCTATGGTGTAAGAAACACCGAAACGATGCCTTGTCTTTATTGCAGGGCGATAAGTTGCCTCACCAAATACCTTAAAAAAGGAACGAACAAAGTTATTAGTGTCTTTGAAAAACACCTGCTTATCGTGTATGGTATTGTAATTTACTTCCCTGTTACGCCCAATCGCAAATCCAGTATTTATTCCCCATTTCATTGCTTTATCGATGTAGGGCCTGTCATAACTAAGTGAAATTTGTTTAGTATATCCATTGATCAGGTAAAGATTTAATTTATCATTTCGGCCGCTGACATTGTTGTATAATACTTTTACTCCATAATTAATCCTGCTAAGCTTTGCATTTTGTTCTACGATCCATTGATTAAGATTTCGGTCAACGAATTTTATATACGGAACAGGAAACAAATACCATCTTTCTTTAACTGCAACCAGTATATCTACATTATTACCTTCAAACTTGTTCAATGCAACCACCACTTCATGAAACAAAACTGTGTTCATTAATTGTTTTCGTGCGTCTTCAAATTTTTTAACCAACTCTGATAGAATGTATGTATCGCCTGATTGAAAAGGGAGTTCACGGAGAATTACTGATTCTTTTGTTTTCTTATTACCGGAAATATCAATATTCCGCACGGTAAAAACATTCTCGGCGTTTTGGTTTTTTAAGGCATGGTTGGTAAAAGTCTCTGTAAGGTTTGAAATTGCCGGATCCGGTTGTGCATAAACAAAACCTCCAGACATAGGTAAGAAAAATGCTACTATCAAATATTTCGCTATCCGCTTCATAAACTCGGCTGTATAAAAAACCATTTTTCCAGGATATCAGATTTTAAGGCGGGAAAAGAGCAGAATGAAGTTCGTCAGAGTTTGAGATAATTCATGAGATTATCATAATTGCTCCGTAGTTCATTCTCATACAATTCTTCGCCAAAATAATACTTTACAATATACTCATAGCGCTGAAAGGTAGCGACGATATCAGATATTTCAGTTTTAT
>CBFGXP010000161.1:0-9335 GCA_965652775.1 uncultured bacterium | reverse complement strand
TTTGTGCAGGTGCATTGGGATTGCTTTCCAGTTCTGTTTGGAACCAGGGCAATGCCAACGCAAATGTTCTGCTCAATTGTACCGGAACTGATTTTTGATTACCTGGGTTTACCGGGTCACCATTAATTGGCGGCTGCACTCTTCCACCCGGAGCCATCGTTGGATTTGAAGGATCAAATACAACAGGATATCCGGTTCTTCTTATATCGGTATACTGATCAACCGCACTACCAACGGATGACAACCACTTTTGTGTCATAATGATCTCTAATTTTTTTTCAGTTGATGCCGCATCATATTCCACTAATACTTTATCCGTGTAAACTGCGGCAGCCGTGGTGCCAAACAAGGCAGGAACGGTTTGCGTTGGTTTTACATACGTTGTAATTACATAATCAACTTGCTTAAATGACTCATCCATTGCTGCTGCAAGCTTTGCTTTCGCATCGCCGGTGATGACGCCTGTATTGATTAATTCGGCTTCCAAATAAAGCCGGTCAGCATAAGTTATAAGCCGGTAAGGAGCAGCACCGGTTCCGCTACTTGCAGTAGCTATGGTTGCGCTGCCATCATCATATTTGCCACCAACGGGATAAATTCCAAAAAGACTAATTGTATTTTGCTGGCTCCTGTCACGATCAGGACCAACTGAACCAAAATAAATTGAAACAAACGGACCATCCCGGTATTCAGTTTGATTTCCTTCGCGGGGAGGTTGTGTTGCGTTCACCTGGTTATATATATAATATTTGATCCTTGGATCAGGGTTACCAGTGAATATTCTTGGGTTATATCCTTTCAGGATCTCATAAAACCATGGGCTCACATGATTACTGCGTTGTGTAGCGAAATACGTATAAAAACCAGGGTTCCTGTCATCGGTAGCTGCATTGGGTCCATAGGGGACAAGGAAACTTTCATTTGTCTGGCTTATCAGGTTTCCTCCACTGATCAATGCATTTACTTCTGCAGAAACATTTTTTACTTTTCTTATCTGTGTATACAATTTCAGTTTTATTGTATTTGCAGCTTTTATCCACCTGGCAACATTTCCACCGTACATAAGGTCATCAGCTCCGGGTACCTGGGCATTTGTTGCTGTTGTATTGTTCAGGTCTGCGATGCCTTCGTTAATTAAAGGAAAGAGGCTTTCGTAAATAGCGGCATCATCATCAAATTTTGGATGAAGAACACCTTCTTTTAATTTATTTGCTTCAGAGTAAGGCACATCTCCAAATACATCAACCGCTACGCTGTATGTGTATGCTTTCAGAATTTTTGCAATACCTGCGTAACGTAAGTTGCCAGCCGCTGTTGCTTTGGCGATAATATCTTCCAGGTTTTGCAACACACCGTATACCGGGAATGTCGTTCCCGGGTTAGCCGTGGAGGCAAATAATTTGGACCAGGCTGTTTGAAGATTAACATCGACACCTGTGATCCCATATTTATCTGCTTCTTCTCTTGTTGTCATTTGATGTGTATAGACAGCCAGCACTTCTGACAGGCCACCATTTTGTTCATCCATAGATAATGCATCGCCTAATGTTCTTTGAGTAGTTGGTAACAACTTTGATACTTCAATTGACGTTGGATTGTTGGGGTCGGTGTTGATATCTAAAAATTTCTTACACGACATGGCCAGCAAACCAACAAGCGGGATCAGGAATTTTATTTTATGTAACATAGTCATAGTATTAAGATTTGAGTTTAAGGATTAGAAAGAAAAATTCATATGAAAACCAAATCGTCTTGTTGTCGGCGCTGCTGATAACTCTATTCCCTGTACAGCTGTAGAACCAAAACTGTTCACCTCAGGATCAAAGTTGGTGTACTGCGGGAAGTTCGGTGCAAGATGCCACAGGTTCCTGCCACTTAAGCTCAGCGTGACTGCCTTGAAAAAGGACATATTCTTAAACACCGTTTTTGGAACATCATATGCTAATGTTACTTCCCTGAGATGGAAAGATGTTGCATCAAATACATTCCATTCAGTAGCAGAGTTAATACCGAATGAACCCGAAGGTCCCCCTGCAGAAAAAAACAGATCATTTGTTGTGATCACTGTATGATTTGCAACTGTCTTACCACCAACCAGCAACGGTTGACCAGGATTATTTGGATCACCATATACACCCGGAATGATCCATGATGTTTGCCGCTCCCTTGTATCTTTTGTAACACCTCTGCCTAATAAGGAAGTAACCGTTGTAGAATAAAGATCACCACCCTGTGTCCAATCCCAAAGCACATTTAAGGAAAGTCCTTTATACCGAAGTGTATTTGTGATCCCTACCTTAAAATCAGGCGATGGATCACCCACCATATCCTCTTCATCTGCAGTGATCATCCAACCGGTAACAGGATCAATTAACAGATTGCCATCAGCATCACGGGCAGAAACTGTACCTCTTAAGTAACCAAAAGGTTTACCCGGCTCCAGATAAGGATTGATACCGGAGATAATGCCGGCCATTTGAATCCGGTCAACACCACTGGTTAACTCTGTAACAATATTTTCATTCTGGGTAAAAATTCCATGCACATCCCAACTGAAATCTTTTCCTCTGATTGCACGCACCATCAGATCAACTTCAATTCCCCTGTTCCTGATGCCACCGAAATTTGTTACCTGTGCCAGGTATCCTGATGATGGGGGAGTAGTTATGATAGCAATTAGGTTGGTGGATTGCCTGTTATACCAGGTAAAATCAAGTTCAACCCTTCTCTTGCCAAAACTCAACTGCGTTCCCAATTCAATTTCTTCTGTAAATTCTGGCTTAAGATCAGGGCTATTTGCAGTAGAAGGAAGTGTGGCTGCCGGTACACTAAGAAAACTTGGATCAATTGTATATACATCATTCAATGAATAAGGCGCTGCATCACGGCCAACCTTAGCCCAGCCAGCTCTTACTTTTCCATAATCAAGTATATTGCTTTTTATGCCAAAGGCATCAGTAAACACCAAAGAGCCAGATATTGATGGATAGAGGTAACTCCTGTTTTCAACCGGTAATGTTGAAGACCAGTCGTTGCGAAGAGTTCCATTTAAGAAAGCAAAGTTTTTATAGCCAAGCGTTACATCACCAAACAGACCAATAATTCTTTGTCTTGAATAAAAATCGTTGGTGAATTGTTGCTGCGAAGTATTGGTCAGCGTGTGAATGCCTTTTGTGATGAACTGGTTGCCCGTTTGCAATGCATCCGTAATGGTTCGCTGATTTATATTATTACCAACGAGAACTTTTAAATTAAAATCCTTATTTTTTAATGCTGGAGTAAGTGTAACAATAAAGTTTGATTCCAATTCCTGTTTCCTGTAGTCATCTAATACCAATCTTCCTAGACCAGAGGCAGCTCTTGAACCAATTTCAGTGACCTCTCTTCTGTCAATCCTTGCCACATTGGTACCAAGTGAATAGTCAACGCGGATCCATTTCTTAATGGTAAAATCGAAATGTCCGCCAGCAATGATCCGCTCTTCGTTTGAATTTATTGTATTATACTTTGCTGACCAACGGGGGTTATCATAACCAGTTACGTTAGGCTGCAACGGTATTCCATTTTTATCTTCGAAAGGAAGATTGAGATCCCAGTTGCGGGCAAGGAATAAAGAACGGGCAAAAGATGATGCGGTACCGCTCACCTGGTTTTCACCAAAGAAACCGCCGTGTTGGTTAGCCCGGGTATAACTGAAGTTTCCGCTTACATTAATACCAATATTTAATTTTGTAGATGCACCTAAGGCAAGGTTAGCTCTTTCAAGGTCTGAATTGTAAACGTATCCCTTATGAAATAAATGTGATGCTGTGACACCTACCGAGCTTTTTTCATCTCCACCGCTTACGTTTATTGAATTTTCATAAACGAATCCATCTCTGAAAAGATCCTTTACATTATTAGGATAGGGCGTGTAATCAATATTTGCTGATGGGAATAATTCGGGGTAGGCAGCTTTGTAAGTAGGCCATGCAGGGATGGAATCTAAAGCACTGAACGCCGGACCCCATGACCCATTTGCATTTGAATACGCTAATTGTGAACCGGCGCCGTACTCATTTTGATATTCAGGAAGATTCGCTATTGTTTCGCGGGAAATAGATGTTTTAAAATTGATCTCTGTTCCCTTTGTACGCCGGGCACTGCCGGATTTCGTGGTAATAACAATCACCCCATTTGATGCCCTTGATCCATACAATGCAGCTGCTGATGATCCTTTTAATACGTTCATAGTGGCAATATCATTGGGATCAAGATTGGCAATACCGCTGCTATAGGCGCCGCCATTGGAAACCTGGCTGGTGGTAGTTACCTGGTCATTACTATAAGGAATACCATCAACAATGATCAAAGGCTCACTATTTCCAAAAAAGGAATTGTTACCGCGGATCTGGATCCGGGTGGCTGCGCCGGGCGTCCCCTGCGAACTGCGGATATCAACTCCCGCAACTTTTCCCTGCAAACTTTTTAAAACATCTGGTTCTGATTTTTGCAGGAGATTATCAGGGTTGACTTTTGCCACCGAATAGCCAAGGCCACGATCAGATCTCCTGATGCCAAGTGCAGTAACCACTACTTCGGCCATAGCTCCCTGGCCGGAGAGTGTTGTATTCACTGTTGTTTCGTTACCGATATTGACCTCGTTAGTTTGAAAACCGCTGGAACTAAACACCAGGATGGCATTGGCCGGTGCCTGGATGCTAAAGTTCCCGTTTTCATCGGCTGATACGGCTGTGGAAGTGCCCTTGATTGTTACCGTGGCAAACGGTACGGGTCTTCCTTCAGCATTAGTTACCTTACCGGTAACTGTTCTGTTTTGTCCAAACATTATTAAAGCGGACAAACAGAATAAGATAGTAGATAGGATTTTTTTCATGCAACATAGTTTTTGTTTAAACACTTCAGGATAGGCATCAATTTGCGTTATTTTGCTTCAACAGTACTGCGATGAATTACCGAAGCATGAATGTTTGTTATTAAAACCTGTAGAGCCCTTACCGAAATCTCAACCGATTGTAATTTTTTATGAATGAAGCAGCGATATAGATATGATTGAAGTCAGCATTTATATATTCACCTACACCGACTACCAGTTGAACTTAGCTTGCCTCTTGTAATGGTATTTGTCCATAAAACATTATTTACTATTGATTAACACGATGGACAAATAAATTGAGTGAGAATATCGTTTGATAATTTTCATGACTACACATTACGAAGCCGGAATATTATTAATTGACCACAACCGTTGCTGCTATGGTAAAAGACTTTCAGTTAAGGCTTCTTTTTATTCCACTGCTTGGAATGCTGATTCCGGTAGTGTCGGGCATTATTACCTATGAAAAATATAATGTTGCGCAGATAATAATTTCCAATTGTTATTTCATTCTTACCTCATTTATAATATGGGGTGGGTGTAATTGGATACACATGAAACTGCGTCCGATGTTTCGTAAAAAGCCAAACCCCGTTTTTAAGATCCTGTTCATATCCATTATATCAGCTTTGTATGGAGCCGCTTCAGGAGGAGCATTAACGATGATCTGGTTCCGTGTTTCAAACAATATTTTTACCTGGGATAAGTTTTTTGCCTTTATCGCTTTTACCACAATGGCTGTTTTGGTTTTTACATTGGTTTATGAAATACTTTTTTTAAGTAAGGAGCGGGAGCTGGATACAAAAATTGTGGAAGAGTTAGACAGGGAAAGAGTGCAATCCGAATTAGATGTGCTGTACAATGAGTTGGATCCGCATTTTATTTTTAATTCGCTCAATACCTTAAATCACCTTATCATCACCAATCCTGAAGCAGCTCACCTGTTTAACTCAAGGTTGGCGCAGGTGTATAAATATGTGTTGATGAACAAGAGCAGGGAGCTTGTTTCTTTATCCAACGAGCTTGAATTCATTGAAAGCTATTTCTTTCTCCTGCAGGTCCGCCATGAAAATAAATTGTTGTTTGAGCTGGATGCAAAAGATTCAACCACCAGGAAAGTGATGATGCCGCCCTGCGCATTACAAACAGTAGTGGAAAATGCCATCAAGCATAATGAATTCAGTGCTGAAAACCCGTTGAAAATAAAATTATCGCTGAATGGAGAATACCTGAAAATAAGTAATAACAAAAGACCGAAACCTTATCTCGTGGATTCAACTAAGATCGGGTTAAGAAATCTTAATTCACGGTATAAGCTGGTGTGTAATAAAAACATTGTAATCGAAAGTAATGGATCCCATTTCCTTGTGAAACTTCCATTGATTAGTAACCTTTAAACCTTAAGCCATGTTAAACACAATTATTATTGAAGATGAACGTCCCTCGCGGGAAAGTCTTTTGCAAACCTTATCCCGTGTTTCTGCCGATGTGAACCTCCTTGCAACTATCACATCTGTACAGGAAGGCATCAGTTATCTTGGCCAGCCAACTAAAGCCGATATTATTTTCAGCGATATACAATTGCCTGACGGATTATCCTTTGAAATATTCAGGCATTGCGTAGTTGACGCCCCGGTGATCTTTGTTACGGCCTTTGATGAATTTATGATGAGTGCATTTGAGCACAACGGGATCGATTATTTATTAAAACCTGTTGATGAAAAGGAGTTGGACAAAGCATTGAAAAAATACAATATGCTTCAGCATCATTTTTCCGGCCGGAATGATATAAATAAACTGGTACAGCCTTTTCTACAAACAAAGAAAACAAGACTTGTGGTGAAAAAAGGAATAGAAAGCATTGCCTTACCTTTTGATGATATCGTTTTGTTTTTTACTGAAAATAAAGTAGTGTATGTAATTGATAAGGCAGGAAAAAAATATTTATCAGATAAGAACCTCGGTGACCTGGAAATGGAACTCGATAAGAATAGATTTTTCAGGGCCAACCGGCAATATATTGTCAATATTAATTATATCCGGAGTTTTAAACCTTACGAGAAAGTAAAATTGCAGATCGACCTTGCTACATCTGATGTCAATCATGCAATTATTGTAAGCCAGGAGACGGCGCCTGCATTCCGGAAGTGGGTGTACGAAGCTTGATTTTATTTACTTTGGCTTATTTTGCAGAAAGTAAAAAGTCAAAAGTAAAGAGTCAGAATGGGCGGTATCATAAGAATAGCAGCTGAAGCTGATGCACCAGGCATGCTGGAAATTTATGCTCCATTTATTCTTAATTCCGGTATCACCCAGGAAACAGAAGTTCCATCTGTAGCGGATTTTCAACAACGAATTATTTCAAATCTTGCGGAACGGCCATGGCTGGTTTGTGAAATAAATAATGAGATCGCAGGTTATGCGTATGCAGGCAAGCATCGTGATAGGAAAGGATACCAATGGTGCACTGAGCCTTCGGTGTATATTTCAGAGAAATATTTTGGACTTGGTGTACCGTATGCATTGTACACTGCTTTATTTGATATTTTAAAATTGCAGGGTTATGTAAATGCGTATGCTGTTATTACATTGCCGAATGACAGAAGTATTGCCTTTCATAAAAAATTTGGGTTTGAATATCTCACTACCTATAAAAACATCGGCTATAAGCTCGGCCAATGGCATGATGTGGGATGGATGCAATATGAAATAAATCCTCACAATAAAGATCCTATGGATCCAGCGAAGTTGCCAGCCATTGATAAAACTGTAATTGATTCGATCCTTATAAAATCTTCTGCACTCCTTAATAAATAAAGCCTCAGCTCGGAAGCCTTTCAAAATCGACACGAGTTAATAATAAAAAACCCCGCCGAAGCGGGGTGAAACCATTATTTTATCAGGTCTTTGGTGGCTTCCATTATCTGGTGCCGGTCGATATACTGAATTCCTACATCTACTTTGCCTGCATCGTTGTAATGATAATCGGCATGAGTCCAGAACCCAATGGTTTTGCCGTTTTTATATTTCACTTGCATTTTTGCCCACACCAATACCCATTTGCCAAGAGCATGTTCCGGCGCCTGGCTGATGTTTACTTTTACTGGCAATACTACCTGATCAAGAACGTTTATTGAATCAATAATCTTCCAGCGGCTATTGTAATAATCCTGGATCGCTTTTTTACCTACAAGACTATCTCCGGCTGACCAATAATATTTTGCATTATCGTCATAGTGGGCGGTCATTCCGTTTACATCGCCTTTTGCAAAAGCCATCAGCGAGTTTTTGGCATCATCAGCTTCACTCATATCCAGTATTTCATCTCCACTTTTTTTAGTTTCAGTGGAGGTGGTTGCTGCTGTTGCAGATGAAGTTTCTGCTGTCTTTTCATTGCTGCAGCCGATAATAAATGCGGAGATAAGAACTCCGAGAAGGATTTTTTTCATAAACAATGTTGTTTTTAAATTAAAAATGGTGGTTGGCGTTTAGCTAGAGTAAGATCATGAGTTCCAGACGGGTTGGTATTTTAAATGTACCACATTTCCGAGAGAAAGGAATATTTTTTGCACCGGGAATTTTCTTAGTCATGTCGCAGCCGATAATAACACCCCGTTCTTTTTCTGTAACTTTAAGAAGCATGTTATGAAGAATGGTATTTTAATATCGGTCGCTGTCTTGCTTTTATCAGGCTGTAAGACGATGAAAACACTGGATGATGGCATTTACATACAGCAACGAACCTCTCTCAATAAAGATTATCCGCAGGTTGATTCTCTTTTAATAGTTGCGAATGGCAATTCATCTATGCAGCGAATAATGGAAGACGTTATGCCGTTGTTTACCGAAGGATTAAAAAAAAGGGGAATTAATTCCGCGTCGGTGTTTGTCTCGTATACTGATAAAAGAATTGTTGAAACCGAATTTAACAACAGGAATTACGCCTATACACTTTGGATATATGAACAGGACCGGGCAATGCAAAAGCTTGAAGGCTATGATTACCTGGTGCCGCTCGCAATGAAGTTGACCGATAATCGAACTGCTGATAATGTATGGATCGCTACGTCTATTTTTAATGATGTTGTGAAGAAGAAATTCTACAAAGAAAAATATGCAGGCACGCTGGTGCTTCTCTTCCGTGCCAATGGCCTAATAAAATAATTTGCTGTCCTTATTATCCGAATTTTGTTTTTGTTAATAAGCGGAGCGCTGTGATCGTAGTTATAGCCAGCGTGGTATAAAAAAATATACGTATCACTTGTTTTTCACCCATGTTGATCATCAGGAGCGTCGAGCAGATCATCATCAGGCCTAAAATAAAAACGAACGCCAGGCGATTAATATTTATACGAAAAGCTTTATTGGTAAAACTGTCTTCACTGAAATTAATTTCATGTTTTATTACACCTTCTTTTAATTTGTTAACTACTTCTTTTATATCTTTTGGCAGCTTACT
>CBFGXP010000160.1:0-9345 GCA_965652775.1 uncultured bacterium | reverse complement strand
GCTTCAATATAAGGCGTCAAAATGGCTACCGATTTTTTCATTACCCTTGCGCTCTTTACCACCTGCGGTAAAAACATCTTACCGCTTCCAAAAAGATCACCCACTACATCCATCCCAGCCATTAAGGGGCCTTCGATCACATCGAGCGGCTTGGGATATTTTTTTCTTGCTTCTTCCGTGTCAATATCAATATAGTCAGTGATCCCATTTACCAGTGCATGTTTCAGTCTTTCTTCTACTGACCCTGTTCTCCATGCTTCATCCCTTACCTCTACTTTGCCCTTTGCTTTCACCGTTTCTGCAAAAGCAATTAGTTTTTCAGTTGCTTCATTGTTGTCATTGTTACGATTGAGAATTACATCTTCGCAAAGTTTTTTTAATCCGGGTTCGATCTCATCATATACAACCAACTGGCCCGCATTTACAATTCCCATATCCATACCTGCCCTGATAGCATGGAAAAGAAAAACAGAATGCATTGCTTCACGAACATGGTCATTACCGCGAAAAGAAAAAGAAAGATTGCTTACGCCGCCACTTATCCTTGTCAGCGGCATCAGTCTTTTTATTTCTGCTGTTGCTTCTATAAAATCCACAGCATAATTATTATGTTCTTCCAAACCGGTAGCAACGGCAAATATGTTTGGGTCAAAGATTATATCCTGCGGATCAAACCCGACTTTTTCAGTCAATATTTTATAAGCACGACGTGATATTTCAATTTTTCTTTCTTTCGTATCGGCTTGCCCTTTTTCATCAAATGCCATTACAATTACGGCTGCTCCATACATCAAACATGTTTCAGCTTGCTGTATAAATTTTTCTTCGCCTTCCTTCATCGAGATCGAATTCACAATGCATTTGCCCTGTACACATTTTAATCCGGCTTCGATGATCTCAAACTTTGAGCTGTCGATCATGATGGGAATTTTGGCAATATCAGGTTCGCTTTGTAAAATATTCAGAAAGGTTGTCATGGCCTGCACGCCATCGAGTAAGGCATCATCCATGTTTACATCCAGTACTTGTGCGCCACTTTCCACTTGCTGGCGTGCAACACTTAGTGCTTCTTCATATTTATTCTCTCTTATCAGGCGTGCAAATTTTTTAGAACCTGTGACATTGGTTCTTTCGCCAATGTTTACAAAATTGGTTTCGGGGCGAACAACAAGTGGTTCTAAACCTGAAAGACGTAAGTATGGTTGAATGATAATTTGTTCCGGCATTTAGGAATTCCTCTTTACCAGCAAATTCCGGATAACTGAGAAGTTATTGATGATTAGAATCAGTATAGCTATTATTAATAGGGTCTTTTCCATCCTTCCAAAATATACAGCTAAGATAATGATCAAATCGCCAATTCTTTAATAGTCTCCGGTAATTTTCTGGGTGATATTTTTTTTACTTGTTTTGCAATGTGTTGAATATGATCCGGTGTAGTGCCACAACAACCTCCGACAATGTTCACAAATCCCTCTTTTGCCCAATCTTCCAAAAAATGAGCTGTGTCTTCGGGTTTTTCGTCGTATTCTCCCATGGCATTGGGTAAACCTGCGTTGGGATAAGCCGATACATAACAGCTGGCAATCTGGCTAAGTTCTTCGATATGTGGCCGCATTTCTTTTGCGCCTAATGCACAATTCAAACCTATACTTAATGGCCTTGCGTGCATTATGGAATTATAAAACGCTTCCAACGTTTGTCCACTTAACGTTCTTCCGGATGCATCGGTAATCGTTCCGCTGATCATCACTTCTTTTTTTTCTTTATCGGGATGTTCACGAAAATATTTTTTGATCGCAAAGATGGCTGCTTTTGCATTCAGTGTATCAAAGATCGTTTCGATCAGGAGCAAATCCACGCCACCATCAATCAATCCTTTTGCTTGCTCATAGTAAGCATCCACAGCATCATCAAATGTCAATGCTCTGAAACCAGGATTGTTTACATCAGGCGAAAGAGATAATGTTTTATTCAACGGTCCAAACGCACCGGCTACCCACGCTGACTTACCTGATTCTTTGACGGCTTCTTTTGCAATTTTTGCCGCAGCTAAATTCATTTCATAGGCCAGCGATTGCATTCCGTAATCCGCTAACGAAACCTTTTGAGCATTGAAGGTGTTTGTTTCAATGATATCCGCACCTGCTTCAAGGTATTTTTTATGTATCTCCTTAACGATATGTGGCTGTGTAAGACTAAGCAGATCATTATTACCTTTAAGATCAGAAGGCCAATCCTTGAATCTTTCACCACGATAATCTGCTTCAGTAAGCTTGTACTGCTGTATCATGGTGCCCATGGCGCCATCGATGATGAGTATACGTTTTTCAAGTTCTTTCCTGATATCCATATTAATATACATTTAGCGTTTAGCTGTTAGCCATGAGCTTTTGTTGAACAGAATTACAGAAAGCTGATCCGCCTGAGGCGGACTCAACAAAAGTTTCATGGCAGCAATGCAGCTGACCAATCAAAGAATCTCTGAACTATATAAACGGTTGGAAACAGTGAGTGAAGTTTCTTTGCGTTTATTAGTTCCGTAAAGGCCGAACAATAAACAAATCCGCCTGTGGGGCAAAGTTAAAAGTTAATAAGCAAAAGACAAAAGCTATTTATTGGCAACATAATTTTCTACCGGCAACCGATTTTGTAAGCTACGTGCCAGGGTCATTTCATCAGCATATTCCAACTCACCACCAAAGGCAATGCCCCGCGCAATAGTGGTGATACGTGTAGCTGTTTGCTGCAGCTTTTTTTGTATATAGTAAATGGTAGTGTCGCCCTGGATATTCGGGTTAAGTGCAAAAATGATCTCTTCTATAGTTTCTTTTTGCACACGATGAATAAGAGATTCGATATTGAGCTGATCAGGACCAACGCCATCAAGCGGTGAAATGATACCTCCAAGGACATGATAAGTACCATTATATTGTTGTGTACTTTCAATTGCGATAACATCGCGGATATTTTCAACCACACAGATCGTTTCCTGCTTGCGCAAGCTGTTGGCACAGATAGAACAGATATCTCCATCCGCTACATTGAAACAACGCTGGCAAAACTTTATTTCATTGCGCATCCTGGCGATCACTTCGCTAAACTGTCCTACATCATTTTCATCCTGCTTTAACAAATGGAGCACTAAACGCAACGCCGTCTTTTTTCCGATACCCGGTAATTTGGCAAATTCGTTAACAGCATTTTCAAGAAGTTGGGAGGAAAACTGCATCAGGCAAAGATAAGCTAAGAGGTTAAAGGAGAAAAAGAGTGAAAGAGAAAGATAAGCTAAGAGGCTACAGGTGAAAAAGAGGGAAAGAGAACCTTTTATTCTCCTTTTCTCTTTCATTCTCTTAGCTCATAATGTTATTTCAAACTCATTATCCCAATTAGGACGTATGGTGATCTTTTTATTAAGTGGCCGGACTAATTCGGGTTGTCTTCTTTCTCCAAAGAATTGACCGGGATCCCACCTGCCATTTTTATTTTTATCATAAAGAATACTGAGTTCATATTCACCGGGATTAAATAACTGCTGGTAAATTTCAGTCCTGGTAATCGGAAATGTTTTTATCACCTGGCCTCCCTGCGAGATTTGCAATACAGGGTTTGTCGAAAGGTCAATGTTTAAGAAAGTGATCTTTAAAGAACCATAGTCGGCTTGTTTTTTTGTGGTGAAACTAAGGGTATCAGTTTTTAAAAGTTTCCGGCCCAACGTATCTTCTGCGAATTCTTTATCAAGAATTAAGTTATACAAAGTGTTTTCTTTCCATGCCACTTTTAATGACAGCTTTTTTTTCAGGCTGTCAATTTCCCAGGCTGTTGGTGCCTGGTTAAATGCTGAGTCTGTACTTAACTGTAATTTGGAAGTATCAATATTTCTCAGGGGCCGGTCAAAATTCAGCACGAAATTTTCAAGCAGGTCCTGTACTTTTCCGCTAAGGTTCGATGTAAATCGTAACCTTCGGTCGTCAGGTCTTCCACCACCACCACCACCACCACGGCTTCCTCCTGTAAAACTTACGGCAGGCCCGGCGGGTTGTTCTTTTGTCTCTTTATATGCATATAACGTAACTGGTGCTGCACCGGGTTTAATTTCTATAGCGCTATCCGAAAATGCAAAAAATTCCTGTTCAGAATATGTTCTTGAGTCTGACATAACATACATATAATATGTTCCTTGTGGTAAATAGCGAAATCGGAAATTGCCCTTACCATCCAGCCTGGTGATGTAACGGGGCCTTTCTTTCATTATAGCAGAATCAACCCCGTTTTTATACAGCATAACAATCAGCGAAGTATCAATACCACCCGTTTCGGCGATAACGACATTGCCGCTAAGCTGCAAAGTATCCAGCACATTACCTGTAGTAAAGATGTATGATAAATCATGCAATACATTCCCTTCATTGACATCCTTTATCGCATCCCCAAAATTGTAATAATATGTTGTGTTGGGTTCAAGTGTGTCTTTGATTCTTACTGTAAGGGTCCTGAGCTTGTGTTCAACAGAAGGAGGAATAGCTGGCATTGGAGAGATAATAAGATTCCTGAAAATATCCTGTGGCTGATCAATAAATTCATCAAATGTGAAAGTGATGATTTTTGTATCAACGCCTTTGGATGAATCTGGAGGAGTTACTCTTAAAAGCAACGGCGGAAGTGAATCCCTGGCGCCCCCCGTTGGCGGAATCATATTGGCACAGCCACTTAGAACCAGGATTTTTGGGATTAGAATGATTAAGAAGAAAAATGGAAAAATAACTTTTATAAAACTTGCATTCTTCATAAAGCGAATCGCAAACTTAAACAGTTTGTATCGATAACATGCTTCAATTTTCCTAATAATCCTAAAAAATCATGTTAATCATGGTTCTTTATTATGGGTTCTATCGCTCTTCCTCTTCGGGTTCAAGATCATGTAATGCAACCGCCATGTTATTAGTTTTAACAAAATTGCACCAATGGCAATCAGGTTTGCCACAACCAATATAAAATTCACGATCCTGGATCTTTTGCCAAACCGAGGTTATTTGTTGTGTCACTGTTTCAATATCGGCCGGCCCGATCACCAATTTTTCTTTTCTGTAATTTTTCTTTTTATCGGGCTCAATAAAATCAAATTCAGTGCTGTCTACCTTCCAGTTTTTCTGTTCATAATTATCAACAAGTATCTTATAAAAAACACCTTGCCGCCAGTAATCACCTCCGTTTGGATCTTTATCTGACGGCCCTTTTATCTTAGGGATCGCTTTGTCCGGGTCACCGGTTTTATAATCAACAACGTTTACGGACCTGCCATCAAATTCAAGTTTGTCGAGTTTACCTTTAATAGGAACGCCATTAACTACCACGTTCCTGATATTTCTTTCAATTGTAACTATTTTATTAAAGCTATTTATTCTATTATCATAGTAATTGCTCAGCACTTCCTGTCCATATTCAAGTCGCCGTTCAAATTGTTCTTTTGTAAAGCTTTCCCGGTGCCGGTGCATGTACCATTCAAAGTCTGCAATAAAAATTTCTTTGGATGGGAACTGGCCACTATTTCCCCCCATATTATCCGGGCCCAACATCTTTCTGAATAATTGTTCCAGGGCATAGTGAGCTGACGATCCAAATTCAGTTGCTTCATTTTTAGGGGAGGGAATTCTGATCAGGTTCTTAAAATAAAATTCTAACGGGCATCTCAGGTAATTGTTCAATGCAGTTACATTCATCACGAATTTGTCAAGTAACCTGTCAATAAACTCTTTTTCTAATTTTTCAATTTCAGGGGCTTCGGGTTCACCAAATTGCAACGCATTGAATTCTGCTAAGACTTCATCGCTGATAAAAATTTTTTCTGCAGGCAGTATATGCTGATCGAGAATTTCCGCAATAAACATTGAAGGTTCCAGGTCTTTTCCATCATTTTTAAAACGACTGAAAGAAATGAATAGATGTTTTTCTGCTCTTGTCAATGCCACATAAAATAACCGGCGCAGTTCCTCATCATCTTTTGATTTTGGTTGCGATGAGAACATAGTATCCGGCAAACTATAACCTCCGCCGGGCTTACGTTTCTTCTCCCAAAATGACGCATTGCATCCTGCAAAAAAAACGTATTCAAATTCAAGTCCTTTGGACCCATGCACAGTTAACAGGTTCACGCCTTTATCACTTCCGCTTACCTGTACCAATGGCAACGGGATCTCTTCATTCTCCATAAGTTCAATAATATTTACTAACTGCTGCAGTGTCATTAAAGGATTACGCCGGGTTTCTTCTTTTACAAAATCAAATAACCCGGTGAGCACCTGTAGCTGCCAGTGTTTATCCTGGCTTTGCATTATAAAACTGAGAATACCCGTTTCACGAATTATGTTTTCAAATAATTGCTGCAACGTGACATTTGGAACAGCAGCAATAAATTTCTCCAACACTGCCGATGCTTTCTTTAAACCTGTATGTATACCCTGGCTGAACAGGTCTTTAGGTACTGCTATTGCTTTTTCGTACAGCAATCTTCTCAGCGAAGTTTTTGTATCAAATTTTTTATCGGCAGCTTCTACACTTAGTTTGGCAATTTCGACCGGCGGAATATGAAACCAGTCCAAATGTAAAATTTCAAAAAGCATTTCATCGCCACCATAAGGCACGTCATGCTCGGCTGCTATATATTTCAGAATAAGAATTATTTTTTTTGCAAGTGGAAGCTCAAAAATGTTCAGATTCCGGCGGGTGAAAACAGGAATATTTCTAAGTTTAAAATATTGCGCAAGTTCTTCACCATATTTATTCTCTTTAAAAATAATGGCGATCCTTCCTGCCGGAATTTCTTCAGCCATCAACCGTTGAACCTGCAGTGTAATATCGATCATTTCCTGCCGTTGCGTTTCATATTCCTTTATGACAGGAAGGTGTGTTAATGTGCTTGTGTGATGATGTGATGATCTGAGATCCTTGCTTAAACCCTGCAATTGTTTTACTAATCGCTCGTGGTTCCGGTCGATCAATGTTTTTGAGATATCAAGAATAGGTTGGGTAGAGCGGTAATTATTGGTGAGCACCACCGTCATCAGGTCTTTTTTATAATTATCGGCGAAGCCGATCATATTTTCCACGTTGGCGCCCTGGAAACGATAAATGCTTTGATCATCATCTCCCACAACAAATACATTTGGTTTTTCCCAATAATTGATCAACAATTCTACAATGCGATTTTGTGTACCGCTGGTATCCTGGTATTCATCGACGAGTATATAAAGAAATTTTTCCTGGTAACTTGAGAGCAGGTTCTTGTTTTCTTCAAAGGCTTTTATTACCCAATTGATCATGTCGTCAAAGTCATAGCGGTTTCTTTTCCGCATCATTTGCTGAAAACGATCAAATTCATTAACCGCAGCACGCAACTTTTCTTTTTTTTCTTTCTCTTCTTCTATTTTCTCTTTCTTCAGATCGCCTGCATTAAACTCTTTGAATTTCTTTTTGTAAATAAATTCTTCACGGGTGGTGAGGCTTGAAATAAACTCATCAATTTTTTTATTGATGTAGGCAGGTGTCCATCCTTCCTTTTTCATTGTGCTGAACAGCTGTGCCAGGTTATTAATTTCAAAATACACATCACCACGATAGCGTTTCAGCGGATGATTCTTTGGAAATGAGTCGATGAGTTCTTTGAATAATTCAATTCTTTCAAGATCCGAAATAGGATCAAGTGCCGTTTTTTCAAACAAGGAAAGATTTTCCTGTATCACATCATTGCAAAAAGCATGAAAAGTATAGATGTTGACTTTATAGGCATCTGACCCGATGAACTGCAATAACCTTTTTCGCATTGCAACCACACCTGCATCAGTGTAAGTGAGACAAAGAATATTTTCAGGCTGGGCATCTGTTTCCAGTAAAATTTTTCCAACGCGGCTTGCCAATATTTGCGTTTTGCCGGTACCGGGTCCTGCAATTACCATTACGGGTCCTTCAATTGTATCAACAGCGACACGCTGCCGCTCATTCAGCCTTTCATATTCTTCGCGAAATTTATTCTCTAATTTTTCCCGGATAAATGACATACACGGTCAACCTTTTCTTTTTATGGAAGATTATTAAAACGAATTTAAATCATTAATCAGCATGATGATGTATTCAATAAGTAGTTCTGAAGATTTCTTTCTTGACCAGTCCAGCAAGACCTGTTTCAAAAATCAGGCATCCCGGACACAATAAAAAACAGGCATCCTGAAAGCAATAAAAAAACGGATTCCCGTTATAAGAACTGTTTGATTTTTTTAAGAGGAGGAAAGACGATCATTTTTTCTTAACCATAATCAACTGCAGGCACTTGTGCCAGCAAATCTTTTTATTTATGTTAGCTCTACCTACCACTTTTTAATATTATACACCAAAAATTCAAAAAATGAAAAAGTCAATTCTACTCCTTGCATTAACCTATGGAAGTCTTATAACATTTGCTCAGACCAATGACAAAATGAAAAAACATTCCGGCCAAACGCTGGAGGTAAAGGTGCTGAAAGTGAATGAAACCACAATTAATTACAAATTCCCCGGGGAAGATGCTGAACAGACTATCGGCAAGTATGCTGTTGAATCTATCACTTATGGAACTTCAGGAAGGAAAGAGGAAATTACTGACAAGGTTGTTATATCGGGCAAAGACGATTGGGAGAAAATTGTGGTCTTAACAGATGCAAGTGAAGTTATTGGATTGAAAAAAGGCGAAGAAATAAAAGGTAAGACGTCTGGAATGCTTTCCTATAACACGGCAGGGTCTGCAGATAAAAAAGCGACAAGGAAGATAAAAGAAGAGGCCGCAGAACTTGGAGCACCTTTTATCCTTTTAACTGCCGATAAAAGTGATGGTTACGGAGTAAAACAATCAATTAAAAAGGGAGTTGCCTATTCCTATAAGTAATATATGGTCAGATAAACAACTTAAGGCTGCCTGCGAACCAGGTGGCCTTTTTCTTTTTTGTTGTTCTTAGCCCGGTATTCTCGTAATATATTTTTCCAGTTGTTTTATCTGGTCAACGATCTGCTTGGTTGTGGGCTTTAATGCTTTTGCTTTTCTAAAGAAGTCCTTTGCAGCACGAAATTCTCTTTTGTTCATCATCAGGCTGCACATTTGTAAATAAGCGGCGGCCTCATTTTCTTTATCAGGTAATCCTTTGCGCAGCGCCTGGCGAATATAACTTTCAGCCTGCTTCATATCATTTTTTTGCATAGCCAGCATTCCCATTTGCAACATGCTGGCCCCTTCTGCTTCTTTCATCGGCATACCGAGATCCAATCCTTTCTTCATCATTTTTTCTGCGCCATCATAATCCTGTTTCATCATCGCCACAT
>CBFGXP010000159.1:0-9440 GCA_965652775.1 uncultured bacterium | reverse complement strand
CTGGCAGATGAATACCTGAGATTAGCTTATCATGGTTTGCGTGCCAAAGACAAATCTTTTAATGCTAAGTATGAAACTGATTTGGATCCATCCATGGAAAAAATAAATGTGGTGCCGCAGGACCTGGGCCGTGTGATCTTGAATCTTATTAATAACGCTTTTTATGCGGTGACAGAAAAGAAAAATGGAACAGGCGACGGTTATGAACCCATGGTAATTGTAAGTACAAAAAAAAGAAATGGTAAAGTTGAAATTAAGGTAAAAGATAATGGTAACGGTATTCCACAAAAAGTATTGGACAAGATCTTTCAGCCATTTTTTACAACTAAGCCAACAGGGCAGGGAACAGGATTGGGTTTATCTTTGAGTTATGATATTATAAAAGCTCACGGCGGAGAATTAAAAGTTGAAACCAAAGAAGGAGAAGGTTCAGCGTTTATAATTCAGTTGCCAATACTATGATCAGTAAACTCGCATTGTTATTAATAATAAACTTATTTGTTGCTTCATTTAATGGAAAAAAGGAAGCAAACGACTCTGTGCTGACTAAAACGATCGCAGAAAAGGATCTTTTTGATTCGGATGAAATAATCTCAATTACATTAAAAGGGAATATCCGCCAGTTATTAAATGACAGGGCGGATAAACCTGCATCTCATGCTATCACTCTTTCCTACCAGGATAAAAACAATAGCAACATTAGCATACCTGTAAAAATGAAAACAAGAGGGCATTTCAGAAAACAAAAAGGAAATTGTAAATACCCGCCTTTACAAATAAGTTTTCCTGCGAATGTGAATAACCTATCACCTTTGTTCAGTGGCCAGACAAAATTGAAACTGGTGATGCCTTGCTCCGGCGATGACTATGTTATTCGTGAATGGCTTGTGTATAAAATTTATAATTTAATAACCCCAAGAAGTTTCAGGGCGAGACTTGTGAAAATATCTCTTGATGATCCTAAGAATAAAAAACCGCCGGCTCCCTTTTATGGATTCCTGATCGAAGACGAAAAACAAATGGCCGCCCGTAACAAAGCAACTGCTGTAGAGCAAAAACTAAGGCCGCAGGAAACCCAGCAGGATGCTTTTTTAACAATGGCGGTATTTCAATACCTTATCGGAAACACTGATTGGTCGGTGGAATACTTGCAAAACATCAAATTGCTGAAAATCGAATCTTCTCCTCAATTGATCACAGTGCCTTATGATTTTGATCATTCCGGCCTTGTCAATGCTCCTTATGCGCATCCTGCGGAAGAATTATTGATGAGATCAGTACAGGAACGTCGTTACCGCGGGTATTGTATTAATGACATGAAAGTATTTGAGAAAACGCTTGCATTATACAATAGGTCAAAAAGTGATATATATCATTTATACACTAAGAATAACTTGCTTGATGAAAAATATGTTAAGTCCGTAACAAAATATCTTGATGAATTTTATGCAACGATCAATGATCCCAAAGCCTGGCAAAAAGATTTTGCCTATCCCTGCGATAAAAATGGAACAGGCAACGTGGTGATCAGGGGATTGAAAGAAGATTGAACTAAGGGATCCGCTATTATTTGCTTATCATTTCTTCTGCGCCCGTCCAATTCCTGGGTACCCCTTCTCTCAGGTATTTCTTTGTATTGTCAAGAAAGTAAATAGTCGTCAGGTCGTCCGGATCCTGGAGAAGAATATTTTGAAAAATTTGTAATGCACTTTCAAATTGCTGATCATGGTAACTACTCATAGCATCATTAAACAATGAAAGAGTTTGTAACTTTCTTTCGAATTGTGTGTCATCAAATCCATTGATACACTCAATTATTGTAAGTATATTATTTTTCCCTTTTAATCTTACGTTACCAAGATGCCTGAAGTGAAAATTATTTTGATCATTCAAATACTGAAGTGTATGATCGCTTAGCAATAACGGCGATTTGTAAAATTTTGTGAGACTTTCAATCCTGGCCGCCGTATTCACAGTATCCGAAATTGTTGCTGCATCCATCCTGAACTCATCACCAGTAATGCCCATAATAAGTGAACCTGTATGCATTCCAATACCTGCCCTGATTGGGGGCAGACCAATTTCTTTCCGCTCTTCATTTAATTCGTGAACTGCTTTTTGCATACCAATGGCGGCATGTAACGCATCCTGCGGATCATCAGGAAAAATTGCCATGATCGAATCGCCGAGATATTGATTGATAAAGCCATTATTGGAACGAATGACAGGGCCGAGCCTTGCATTAAATGAAGAAACGAACCGGAAATTCTCATCCGGGGTCATCTTTTCAGAAAGTGTAGTAAAGTCACGTATATCTGTAAATAAAACGGTTACTATTTTTTCAACCTGGTCACCAAGTTTTACATCGGTCAATGTTTCTTTTCCAAGTGAGCGGATAAATTCATTGGGGACAAATTTCTTAGTCACTTCATGTATACGAAGAATAGCCTCTTCCCGTTCCCGTACTTCCCGGATATTTTTTTCGTACAACATGGCACTTTCAATAGCAGTAGACGATTGAAGTGCCAGCGTTACCAACAACTTCAAATGTGCTGCGGAATATTGTTCAACTGCTTTACCTGCAAGTATGATAGCACCCATGATGCGATGCTTCACTTTCATGGCAGCATAAATAATAGAATGCACATCGCCTTCAATTATTTCTTTTTCCTTCAATAAAGATAGATCAGTGATAATTTCAGATTGACCGCCAAGCCCGATCTTAAGCAATACCCCGGGATTATTTCGAATGCCTTCTTCATTAAAAAGCGATTCCCCTGACTTTGCAGGGGTCATTAATTGTTTTTTTTCTTCATTCCATAAAATAATTACACCACTATGTGATGGAATAGAATGCACCGCCTGTTCAAGGGTTAATTGAGCAATTACATCCGGGTCGATCGTCTGGGTTAATTTTTCAGAAAAATTATAAATGACATTTAGCTCCTGGTAAAGATTAAGTACTTCTGTTCCTAATTTTTTCTTCTCCGCTTCTTTTTGTGATAAGTAACCAAGCAGGTTTGCGATCATCACAGAATTTTCATCTCCTTTTACCCAACCGATAATTTCATCATCCAGTTTAACCGGGAATACAGCCGTGGAAGTTTCAGTTGGAGTACCTAACAGCAATTTCCCATTTTCATCCTCGATCCATGTCGTTTCATTCAGTTGTCCAATTAATGCGAGCACCGCACTATTAACTTCATTTTTCTTACCGACAATATTTTTTAGACTAACTCTTGCCATGATTTATCAGCTATGTTCGGGGTTGCTTGTAATTTTTTGATGATTTAACCGGTATAAACCGATCTATTATTCAATTCCTAAAACCTCTTTTGCCTTTGAAAGAATTATTTCAGGGTCGAAAGGTTTTGTCATGTATACATCTGCTCCAACTTCCTGGCCACGTTGACGGTCGAGTTCTTGTCCCTTTGCTGTGAGCAAAACAATAAAAACATCTTTGAGTTCAAGTTCTTTTTTTACACGGCGGCAAACTTCCATTCCATTCATTTTAGGCATCATCACATCTAAGAAGACAAGCTTTGGATTTTCTTTTTGAATAATTTCCAATGCGATTTCTCCGTTTTCAGCAGTTAAAAATTCGACGCCTTCATCTTCCAGCTCTTCCAGTGTTTGTTCTATCAGCATACGGATATGTGCTTCGTCATCTACAATCAGGATCTTATGTTCCATTTTTATTGGTACTTTTTTGTTTATAAATTTTATTGGTAAACAAGGAATAAAACATTTTCCAGGCCTTTTTCAAAACGTATAGATTGTACTATATCCTGTTTACCGGAAAGAACTGAGTTGATGATAATAATATCGGGTTGATTGGATATCGCTTTTTCCAGGAGCTCTTTTTCATTTGCTTCCGTTACAGAGTATCCTTTTGTCTTCAGCACTTCGGTAAGTGTGTTTACAGTAGCAGCATCCTGGTCAACAACCATCACTTTCTTTTTAGATCTGCCTTGTTCTAATAAACTGCCAATCTCGCTAAACAGAAGACCTGTATCTATTGGTTTGGTAAGATACCTGTCAACACCGATCCTGAAGCCTCTTGTTTTATCCTGTACAATTGATAATACGATGATCGGTATATCCATTGTTTGCGGATCATTTTTCAACACTGCAGCTACATCAAAGCCATTCATCTCCGGCATCATGATATCAAGAATGATGAGGTCGGGTTTTTGTTTTCTTACCGCAGCCAACGCTTCTTTACCATTACGGGCCTCCTGGATACTATATCCCGCATCTCCCAGCTCTTGCTGAAGCAATGAACGAATAGAATCGTCATCATCAACGATAAGAATTTTAGATGCCTTACCTCCGAGGTTAATTTGTGATTGGGCTACTTGTTCTTTTAATTGTTTTACCAGGTCATTAAGGTGCATCGGGCGGGCAACGCCATTTGTCTTAGTTGGTAAAGCAAAAGAAAAAGTGCTGCCTTTTCCCACTTCGCTTTCCAGCCAGATTCTTCCCCCATGGTGTTCTATAATTTCTTTGCAAATTGGTAAGCCAAGACCGGTGCCCTTTGGTTTATCGGTCAAGGTATCTCCACCTACTTGTTTGAATTGTTCAAACACAGCATCGAAATCTTCAGGAGCAATTCCAATACCTGTATCGCTGATGCTGACAACGATCTCATGATTTTTTTCGGAGACACTGCAGGTAACAGAACCTTTATCCGTAAACTTGACCGAATTAGAAATAAGATTGATGATAACCTGTATCAGTTTATCCCGGTCGCCGGTGATATCAGGCAGATCCGTATCGATCTCCTTTATCAGCGTCAATGCTTTTTGATCAAATAAAGAGCTGGTAGCGGCAATTGCCCTTTCCGCAACTTCCGACATGGAAACATTTTCCTGGTTCCATTCCATTTTACCCGCTTCAATTTTTGCAAGGTCAAGTACATCATTGATCAGGTGTGTTAATCTTTCTCCTTCAGAAATTACCACATGAAGATTCTCAGATATCTGGCTGATCGTTTTATCTGTCTTCGGATCTTTTTTATCTACGATCGGGAATATTTTTTCTTCCAACCTTTTCCTGATGATCTTTGCAAAACCAAGCACAGATGTAAGCGGTGTTCTTAGTTCGTGGCTTACCGTAGAAAGGAAAGCACTCTTTGCTTCATTTGCTTTTTCAGCTGCTTTACCGGATTTTTCCGCTTCCATCTTGGCAAGTTTTACATCTTCAAAAAGTGTGGCATTGTTCAATGCAACTCCAACAGAAGAAGCGATCGTTGATAAAAGGCGAAGATCATTTTCATTGAAACGATTTTCATGTTCTGTGCTTTGTACACTGAGTACGCCAATGATCTCATCACCAACAGGGATCGGAACACCAAGGTAAGATGCGGCCGGAACACCTATTTGTTGAATACCCATTTGCAATCTTAACTCCTGCAGGTCTTTATTAATTAGTAATGGCTCGCCATTCAGGATGATCTTTGATGTTAGTCCCTCACCTAATTTCAGCGGTGCCATGTTATCACCATATTGATAGGGAAAATTGATGACTTTGGTTTTTGGATTTAATAAAGCGAGATAAACAATATTGGCTTTGAAAAGATCTTTCAACTGATCGCCAACCATTTTTATCAGGTCATTGGCATTTAATTGTGAGGCCAAAGCCTTACTGATATTGTTTACTGTACTCAACTCTGCAGCTCTTTGTTTAGCTTCTCCCAGCAGCTTATTTGATTCATCAAATAGTCTTGCATTTTCTAATGCAACACTCATACTATTAGTAAGTGTGGTAAGTAACCGAAGATCAGATTCAGTAAATGCATTTTCCTTTTCAACATTTTGAAGACTAACGGAACCTTTTACTATATCCCCAACTATCATCGGTACAAACAAAGCTGACTTCGGAGGCAGACCTTTAGTTACACCGGGACTTCCATGTTGTTGAGCGGTCTCAACATAATTTTCATTAATGAGCAAAGGTTGTTTGGTTTCTATCATCATTTTATTCGCCCACATAATTGCCCGTGGATTACTGTAGAACCGCTGGCCTTTTTCAATCACAAAATGCCAGTTTTCTAATTGCTCCCTGTGATTGAATGTTCTGATCAGCACAGTTTGGGTGTCGAATAATTCACAAATACGATTACCCACAAGATCATAGATGGCCTGCATATTCATTTCACGAACCAGACCTTCCTGTACACTATTAATAACAGCAAGCTCTGCTGTACGTTGTTCCGTTTCTTTTAATAAACGATTGGTTTCATCAAATAACCTTGCATTTTCCAATGCAACACTCATACTATTGGTGATAGTAGTCAGTAAGCGAAGGTCCGAATCTGTGAAAGCATTTTCTTTATCTACATTCTGCAGACTAACTGAACCTTTAACCACGTCACCAACTATCATTGGAACAAATACTGCTGACTTTGGTGATTGACCAGCTACTACACCAGTACCACCGTGGCTTTTGGCTGTTTCAACATAATCCTTCCTGATATCAAGTGGTTTTTTGGTTGCTATAAGTTGTTTGCTGTTCCAGTTAAATGGTCTCGGTTGAACATATCCCCGTTCTCCTTTTTCTATTGCGTATTGCCAATGCTCGATGCCCGTTTGATGATCGAATGTGCGGATGACAAGTGTTTGTGTATCCGGAAACAATTTGCAAAGACGATCACCAATAAGTTCATAAATACCCTTCATATCCAGTTCTTTTGCCAACCCTTCCTGCACACTATTAATAACAGCTAATTCTGCAGTACGTTGTTCTGTTTCTTTTAATAAGCGATTTGTTTCGTCAAAGAGTCTTGCATTTTCCAGGGCGATACTCATGCTGTTGGCAAGGGTTTCAAGAAGGCGGATGTCCGAATCATTGAATACATTTTCTTTATCTACATTTTGCAGACTAACATAACCTTTTACAACGCTCCCCGAAAGCAGGGGAACAAATAATAAGCTTTTGGACATTTTGGTGCCGGCAATTGCCGATAGTCCATATTCATTTTTTGCCTGTTCTTCTGTTGCTATATAAATGGTTTTTTTCTTATCAATCAGGAGCTGTCGCATTTTATTAATTGGCCTTGAATCAGCTGTGACCTTTTGACCATCCTCAAATAAATAATTGAAGTGTTCAATCTTGTTTTCCAGGTCAAAGCTTCCGATGATCACCGCCTGCGCATTGAAAAGATGCTGAACCCTATCGCCGATGAGGTTATAAATACCATTCATGTCGAGTTCCTTTGCCAACCCTTCCTGTACACTATTAATAACAGCAAGTTCACCTGTACGTTGTTCTGTTTCTTTTAATAACCTATTTGTTTCATCAAAGAGTCTTGCATTTTCCAATGCAACACTCATACTATTTGTAATAGTGGTGAGTAGTCTCAGGTCTGATTCAGCATATGCATTTTCTTTATCAACATTTTGGAGACTTACTGACCCTTTTACTTTATCGCCAACAATCATCGGAACAAAAATCCCTGATTTGGTTGGCTGACCAACAAATTGCCCTGTGCCTCCATATTTTTTTGAAGTTTCAAGATAATTTTCGTTTATCTGAAGAGGCTTCTGCGTTTCGATCAGCCTTTTGCTGTGCCAGGCAAATGGTTTGGGATTGATATATTGTCTTTCACCTTTTTCAACAGCATAACGCCAATCTTCCGTACCTGCTTCATGATCAAAAGTGCGAATAACAATATTTGGGGCGTTAAAAACTTTAAGTATACGCTCGCCAACAAGCTCATAAATACCCTGGATGTCTAATTCTTTCGCTAACCCTTCCTGCACACTATTGATCACGGCAAGTTCTTCAGTTTGTTGTTTTAATTCATGCGTTCTTTGTGCAACAATTTTTTCCAGCTCTTTATGTTTTTCATGTAAAGCTCTTGTCCGCCAGCGGACAATTGCATAAATAACAGCGGCCGCTGCAAGAATATACAACGCATAAGCCCACCAGGTAGCATACCACGGTGGAGCAACGATAAATTTATATGCAGCCTCAGGACTTTCAACATCATAAATATTTTTTGCCTTAACACGGAAAGTATAGGTGCCAGCGGAAAGATTTCCGAATTCACGTGTTGTTTGTTTATTCCATTCTGACCAGCCCTTATCATGTCCCTCGAGATAGGTAGAGAAAAGCGTTTCATTTTCCTGTTTGAAAAAAGGTGCTGAATATTGAAAACGAACAGAGTTCCATTTATGACCGAACTCAGCTTTATCGGCGGGAGGATTAAATCCGGAATAGTAAACAGAATCTCCATTAAGTGTGATTCCGCGGATAACTGCATTAAAAGATTTTCCTGATGTTTCATTAAGATCACCATCATATCGTATTATCCCCTCCCTGCCGGCGAACCAAATCACATTTTTACCATTGCTATCAGTCGTAGTCGTTATTGCCCATACAGGATAATTTTTTCCTAGCTCTCGGAAAGGGGCGTCGACAATCTTCAGGCTGCCATCTTTGGTTTTTATTTTTGCAAAAACACCTTTACCAAAATTGGCCCAGATATTTCCCGCATTGTCTTCAGGATTGATAGCAGTACCATCGCCATCAATATCTATATAATTTTTTACAAATGCGGTAGTGTCCCTGATAAAACGATCTTTCTGCTCATCAAAAACAAAAATTGAATCTTTATGGGAAAAGAAATATGTCTTATCTCCAAAATCAGAAATAAATAAATTCTTTTGTGGTACGCCTTGCTTATGATTATAAAGTGTATAAGAATTCTCTTTGACAATTACTTTACCAGTACTTCTATCAGGTTTCACCAGCTTTAGTTCGCCGGGGTTATCACCCGCTATCCAAAGATTTCCATTTTTCGTTTCGGTGAAATATCCAACAGAAGAAGATAGTCCATCAGCCTTGGATTCAACAGTATAAGTGCCTGACACAGGATTGTACCTGACAATTGCCAGGCCATTTCGCAGATCACAATAAAATATTGTCGTGTCGATTTTTGATCTTAAAACCTGGGTAAGATGAAAGTCATAATTAACACCCGGGATCAGCGGTATTACTTTGTCTCTCGAAATTTTCAGCAACCCTTTTTCAGCGCCTGCGGCAAGAAGATCTTTTCCGTTTCTTGTAAATCCATTTGACTGGCCACTGGTTCCGGCCAATTTTTCAAACCTGTTAGTGGACCTGTTGAGCATAAAGATCCCGTTATTGGTACCTGCATATATCACTCCGTTATCAGTGCCTACTGCAAAAACTGTTTTTGCAGGCAAGCCCATCGATTCATTATAATAAGTTAGCGAGGAACGAAGATCAACTTTGGCAATTCCATTGAACAAGGGCATCCAAAGAATACTACGGCTGTCTTCAAAAAGAAAATCTACTGAATTATCCTGGAGTCCTACCGACTTGTCGATCCGTTGGATTAGTTTTCCCTGCTTATCAATGATGACCATTCCATCATTAAAAGTATTCATCGCAATCAGTCCATTGCTGAGAAT
>CBFGXP010000158.1:0-9453 GCA_965652775.1 uncultured bacterium | reverse complement strand
CCCTCCCGTTGAGGGAGTTTTTTTTGCACTGCTGCTCAAATCGAACGTTTTCTTATTCAAGATTTCATTTGTAATTTTTACTTATGATTGAAAAACTGATAGCCCGGCTTAATGGCCTCCATCCTATGAGTGAAGATCTTACAGAAAAAATAAAGACCATAACCAAAATCACAAGTCATCCGAGGAAGACGATCTTGCTAAAGGAAGGTGATGTAAATAATAATGCATGCATGGTTTTAAGTGGCCTGGTAAGAGCGTATTATCTCAATGAAGGAAAAGATATTACTTCAAGATTTATGGATGAAGGTTTTATTATTACATCGTGGATCAGCTTTTATACGCGTAAACCCGGAAATGAATTTTTAGAAACACAGGAAGATACTTCGCTGGCCTGCGTACATTATAATGACATACAAAAACTTTACGATGAATTTCCGGAATTCAATATAATCGGCCGCAAACAAGTGGAATATTCCTTTTATATGTCTGAGTTACGAACCAGGATGTTGAGAAAACATACGGCTGAAGAAAAATATAGATTCTTTCTTGAAAATCATCCAAACCTTATGCAAAGGGTTTCACTTAAACATATTGCTACTTATCTTGGTATGAATGAAGAAACGCTTAGCCGCATAAGAACTAAATATCATAAGCAAAAACATTGATTAGACCAAAATCTCTTAGCTTGTTTGCAGAAATCTAAAAGCTGCTAGCAACAAATATAATAAAGGCAACGCAGGCAACTAATGTTCCGATAGCAGCACTGTTTGTTCTATTCTTTCTTTTGTCATCTTTAATAAAGGCAGATATGATCATCCCTATGATAGGTAACAGTAACCCAAGAAAGAATCCACCCCAGTGCCATTTATAACGTTCTTTCGCTTTTTTCTCAAGGGCTAACATATTAACAGTCCCATCCTTTCGAATGGTTCTTTTAATTTGTTTTTGTGCAGATCTAAAACCAATTGCCTCCTTCCAGTTTAATTTATGTCCCGTTAACTTTTTATAATCCGAGGGTTTCAATAAGATATAATCCATAAGGTTTATTCTTATGCTGGTTCCCGGTAAGTTAAAGAAGACCTGGTCGGGATATAAGTCTTTAAACGGGGACCTCGTTGTGGAATATAAATCGATTGCCCATACCAGGAAAAAAATTGAAAGAAGATGTTTTTGCATAAACAGTGACTTATAATGAGGAAGGTATGACTGTCCTTAGAACCAAACTCTTGACAAATGTCAATGGTTTAGTGTTTGTCCATTTGTAAGTTTACTTACGATTTCATTTCCACTTTCTGAATATAGGTCATTACCGACTAAAATAATTCTATCATTAAATCTTTCCTTTGGACACTACTCCCTTCCGCAGAGGGAGTTTTTTATTTTCCTTAACCAAATGAAGGTATATTTACTACCCTAAAAATCAGCTCATGAATCAAAAGCTTAAACCTCTATTCTTTGTCGCATTTATCCTGTTCTATGTAGTTTCCGTTGGTCAATATAAACTAACTGATCCGTTGCCTGTCGATCCTAATGTAAAGATTGGGAAACTGTCAAACGGCCTTACTTACTATATCCGCAAAAATCTAAAGCCGGAAAAGAAGCTGGAACTGCGTCTTGCAGTGAATGCAGGTTCAGTTTTGGAAAATAATGATCAGCGTGGCCTGGCTCACTTTATGGAGCACATGGGTTTTAACGGCTCTAAAAATTTTCCAAAGAATGAACTCGTTGATTACTTACAAAAAACCGGTGTTGAGTTTGGCGCTGACCTGAACGCTTATACGGGCTTTGATGAAACGGTTTATATTTTGCCAATACCAACCGATGATCCCACTGTTGTTGAAAAAGGATTTACGGTCTTGGAAGATTGGGCTTTTAATAACTTATTTGATAAAAATGAAATTGAAAAAGAACGTGGTGTTGTATTAGAAGAATCAAGATTGAGCAAGGGTTCCTTCGAAAGAATGAGCCGGCAGTATTTTCCCAGATTATTTAATGGCTCGAAATATGCTGAACGCTTGCCGATCGGAACAGATGATGTCCTAAAAAATTTCAAACACGAAACGCTGAAGAATTTTTATAAAACCTGGTATCGTCCAAACCTGGTTGCTGTAATTGTAGTTGGTGATATTGATCCTGCAGTTGCAGAAAAAAAGATCAAAGCTCATTTCTCAAAGTTTACGAATCCACCTAATGCTACGGCAAGACCATCCATTATTCCCATAAAACAAAGGACCGCTCCTGACGCCATGGTGGTGACGGATGATGAAGCCACCAATACTTTTCTGGAGATCTACAATTTTGTAAAACCCGCAAAAAAATTAAAAACCTGGGCTGATTATCGTGAAAGCACGGTAGAAGGATTGGTTAGTTCGCTGATCAATCAGCGACTGACTGAGCTTACACAACAAGCCAACCCGCCTTTTGTCTTTGCCAATACAGGTTTCCAGGAATTTCTGCGCGGGTATAATTCATTTACGTCTTTTGCAGTATTAGGTGAAGCCCCGGTACAGGATGCCATTGATGCGCTTCTTACAGAGACCAACCGTGCAAAGCAGTTTGGATTTTTACAAACAGAGCTCGACCGTGCGAAAGCAAACTTGCTTAATGTGGCAGAAAAATCTTTTAATGAAAAAGACAAATCAGAATCAGGAGCCATTGTTCAGCAATACCTGAATAATTTTTTAGAAGGTAATCCTATTCCTGGCGTAGAACATCGTTATAAATTTCTAAAACAGGTTTTACCAACGATCACCTTGCAGGAAATAAATGCGCTGGCAAAAAAAATGCCTTCGACTGCAAATGCTTTTACATTGGTACAGGCACCAACAAAAATGAAGGATAAATTGCCTGGCGATGCTGACCTGTTGAAAGCTGTTGTTGCCGCAAACAAAAAACCGGTAACAGCTTATGAAGAAAAAGCAGTGGCTTCATCGTTGCTTGATAATGATCCGGTACCCGGCAAAATAACAGCCGAAACAAAAAATGAAAAATTAGGTACAACTGACCTTACCCTGAGTAATGGCGTTACAATCACTATAAAACCCACCACGCTGAAGAATGATGAAATACAAATGGACGCATGGCGCTGGGGCGGTTTTCATAGGTTTAATCTTGCTGATAAAGAGAATGCCCAATATGCTGCCGTGCTTATAGGGCAAATGGGAGTAAAGGATATGTCACCTACCGATATTAAAAAATTCCTTGCAGGAAAAACACTCACTGTTTTTCCTTATATCAACCAACATGAAGAAGGAATTGAAGGCCGGAGCAGTGTAAAAGATTTTGAAACTTTTCTTCAATTGATGTATCTCTATTATACACAACCCAGGAAAAATGAAGAATTGTTCAAATCATTTGTTACAAAAAATAAATCGGCCCTTCAATTTATAAAACTGAATCCCCAGGCATGGTTCCAGGATAGCCTTGGTAAAATTGTGTATAACAATAATCCCTGGGCAAATGAGATACCTTCTTCGGAAGATTTTGATCGTTTGAATCTTGATAAGTTATTTGGTATCTATAAAGACATATTTGGCAATGCTCATGGAATGCATTATAGTTTTGTTGGAAATATTGATGTTGAAAAAGCAAAACCTCTTTTGGAAAAATATATCGGATCATTGCCTGCATCCCCAAAAGAAAACAAATTTAAAGACAACGGCATCAGGATGATAAAGGGTACAACGGAAGTGAATCTGAAAAAAGGAAAAGAATCGCAAGCCATGGTTACCCTGATGTTTGAAGGCGAGACAGAATACAACCGTGAAGAAAAAATGAACCTTGCTGCCTTGCTTGAAGTGCTGAATATTAAGATCATTGAAAAACTTCGTGAAGAAATGAGCGGTATCTATGGCGGTGGTATGGGTGGCACCATTCAAAAAAGACCTTATGTTCATTATACCATTACTGCTGGTTTCCCCTGCGGACCAGAAAACGTTGAAAAGCTGACAAAGGCATTGGTTGATATCATAAAAGATGCACAGGAAAAAGGTGTAGAGCAAAAAGATCTTGATAAAGTAAAAGAGACATGGAAGAAACAATATCATGTGAACCTGCAAAGCAATGATTGGTGGCTTTCGGGTTTATCAAATGCATGGATAGACCAAACAAATGCAGAGGGGCTTATAGATTATGAAAAAAGAGTAGATGCGATCAAGCCTGAAGACCTGCAAAAAGCTGCAAAGAAATTTTTGACACTGAATAATATGGTCAAGGCAGTGCTATATCCCGAAAGTTCAAACATTACGCCGGGAGTAAAGACCCTGAAACCATTCTAAGACTAAAAGATCAAAAGAGCGAAAGAGAAAAGGATTTGGCTGAATAGCTCCTTTTCTCTTTTTTATTTTCTACAACCAACCCTGGTTTTATACCCAAATCCTCTTTGCCTCCTTTTCTCGTTTGTCCTCTTAGCCATCCATTCCACCATTTTTTTTCTGCACTGATGGTTTTTAAGTAAGTTTATTTTTTTAAAACATCACATGCAATGAGAAAAACTACATTACTCTGCACATTCAGTGCTTTGATTTGCTTATTTACTACAGCTCAAAAAGTCAATCTTGAACAATTTAAGAACTGGAAGCCCCGAAATATCGGCCCGGCCGGCATGAGCGGACGCATTACGGCTATTGACGCAGTTGCTTCAAATCCAAACACAATTTTTGTTGGTGCTGCCTCCGGCGGTGTTTGGAAAACTGAAAATAGCGGGCATACCTGGACACCTGTTTTTGATGAGCAGCCAATACAAAACATAGGATCTATTGCCATCCAGCAAAACAATCCTAATATCATTTGGGTGGGAACTGGTGAGGGAAATCCACGCAACTCACTAAATCTTGGTGGGGGTATTTATAAATCGCTGGATGCAGGCAAGACCTGGAAAAAAATGGGGCTTGATAAAACCATTTGCATTCATCGTGTAGTGATTGATCCAACAAATACAAATACAGTTTATGTTGCTGCTATCGGTAATCCTTATGCTGAACACCCTGAAAGAGGTGTTTTTAAAACAACTGACGGCGGAGAAACATGGAATAAGATCTTATATGCCAATGACACCACAGGTTGTGCAGACCTGGTAATGGATCCTTCAAATCCGAATAAACTAATTGCTGCCATGTGGCAATTCAGAAGAACACCCTGGAACTTAAAAAGTGGTGGTTCGGGGAGTGGTTTACATATAACAGTAGACGGAGGTAAAACATGGAAAAAAATTTCAAGTGATGATGGCTTGCCCGCGGGACAATTGGGAAGAATAGGTGTGGCGTTTGCCCGTAGCATGCCGACAAGAGTGTACGCTAAAGTGGAAGCAACAAGAAATGGATTATATAAAAGTGAGGATGGAGGTTTTAAATGGACCCTGATAAACAGTAATGCTGCTGATATCACTGATCGTCCATTTTATTACCAGGAAATTTATGTGGACCCCGCCAATGAAAATCGGATCTATGACGTACACTCTACAATTACTTTTAGTGAAGATGGCGGCAAAACATTTGCCACCATGATCCCTTATTCGGGTATTCATCCGGATCATCATGCGTGGTGGATCAATCCCAATGATCCTAATTTGATCATAGAAGGAAATGATGGTGGTATTGGCATTTCAAGAGACCGGGGAAAGAATTGGGTCTTTGATGAAAAGATTCCTGTTGGGCAATTCTATCATGTGAATGTTGATAATGAAATGCCCTATAATGTAATGGGTGGGATGCAGGATAACGGAAGCTGGCATGGTCCCGGTTATTCATGGACAAATGGCGGAATTAGAAATTATTACTGGAACAATGTGGGTGGCGGTGATGGATTTGATGTGATGCCCGATGCAGAAGATGCAAGTTGGGTGTATAGTATGAGCCAGGGAGGAAGCGTTGGAAAACGAAATTGGAAAACCGGAGAAAGCTGGTTCATCAAACCACCTTCATTGAACCCTGAGCTTGTTTTACGGTGGAACTGGAATTCTGCAATAGCACAGGATCCATTTGATAAAAAAACAATTTATTATGGCAGCCAGCATTTGCATAAGAGTACAAACAAAGGCGTAAGCTGGGAAACCATTTCTCCTGACCTTACCACAAATGATACGGTAAAAATCAAAGCTTATCAAAATACAGGAGGATTAACATTAGATATTACCGGCGCAGAAACACACTGTACTATTCTTGGTATTGCTCCATCTCCAAAGGAACAAGGAGTGATCTGGGTAGGAACTGATGACGGAAATGTACAATTGACAAGAGATGGCGGAAAAACATGGACAAATTTCAGAGGTAAAATTCCGGGCATGCCATTGAGTTGCTGGATACCACAGGTTGTCGCATCACGCCATAATGCAGGCGAAGTATTTGTTGTTGCCAATGATTATCGCCGCGGAGATTTCAAGCCATATATTTTCCGTACGACGGATTATGGTAAAACATGGACGAGAATGGTGGATGAAAATAAAGTGAAAGGTTATGCCTTGTGTATGGTACAAGATCCTGTTGAACCTAATCTGGTTTTTGTCGGAACAGAAAATGGTTTATGGGTAAGCCTCGACAATGGAGCTTCTTACGAGCAATGGAAAAATGGTTATCCATCTGTTTCTACTTATGATATGGCGATACAGGAAAGAGAAGCGGACCTTGTAATTGCAACCTTTGGCAGAGCATTATGGATTCTTGATGACATTCGTCCATTAAGAAAACTTGCAGCAAACAAAGCGATGGCGCTTACCAAACCCATTACGGTATTTCCTTCGCCTGATGCATACCAGGCACAATACAGGGCAGCTACCGGTTATGAATGGAGTACTTATGGATTATACGATGGAGAAAATCGCAGACGTGGCGCCCCTGTTTCATTTTATATAAACAGGCCACAACGACCAGCAGGACAAACGACTACCCAACCAACTAATCAAGTTACTCCGGCAGTGCAACAAGGTGGTCCGGGAGGAGGTCCGGGACGAGGCGGTGGGGGTGGAACCGGTGGCGGACAAGGCCAGGGTAGTGTAAGAAGAGGCGACAGTGCAATGGTTAGAGTTTTTAATGATAAAAATGAATTGATAAGAACTCTTCGCTGGAATGTTGATAGTGGGTTTAATCGTCAATATTGGGGAATGGAAGAAAAAGGTGTTCGTCAACCAGGATCACCGAAACCGCAACCGGGGGCGCCGGAGCCGGCTGGTCTACCCGTTTTGCCGGGTACTTATAAATTAGTAATTACTTATGCAAGAACTGATGATTCAACTTTTGTTACTGTAAAAGACGATCCGCGGTTAGGCAATCGCAATGAAATAAAAATTGCACAACGAAAAATGTATGACCGTTTTCGTAAAACCGCTGAAAAATTAACCGAAGGCATGGATCGGTTAACAGAAGCAGAAGAGGTTTGCACAAAGATGCAAGCTCAATTGAAAGGCATAGAAGGAAAAGATGCGGATTCTTTAAGAAAGGCCACCACAAAAATGACAGAAGAAATAAAATCGATCCGCGAATTCATTAGCGGAAAAACATCGGATGCACAAGGTATCTCCAGGAGTCCTTTCCAGGTAACAGTAATGTCGCAGATGCAATTGGCGCAACAAAATGTTGGAAGCAAAATGGTAGCTCCCGGTCAACAGGAAGAAACGCTGGTAGTAAATGCTGAAAAAGCGGCAGCTGATGCGATACAAAAGATCAATACTTTCTTTGAAGGCAAGTGGAAAGATTATCGCAACCTGGTGGAAGGAACAAAAGTGAATTTGTTTAAAGATTATAAGCCAATTTGATAATAGATTAAAAGTTGATCGCGATAGCTATCGGGATTAAAGGTTGAAAGTGTTCATTAAAGCTTTCAACCTTTATTTTTTTCGCCTAACGACTGTTCTGGTTATTTGTTTCATTCCTTTTACATTTGCTGAATACAAACAATGAGTATGAAACTATCTCACTTATCTGAAACATTGATTGGTTCTGAAATTGTAAAACTTGGCGGAGAGATCCGCGAAAAGATGAGACAGGGCGCAAAGATCTACAATTTCACAGTTGGCGATTTTGATCCTGCAATTTTCCCCATACCACAACAACTGGAAGATGAAATAGTGACTGCATACAGAAATCATTTTACAAATTATCCTGCGGCAGAAGGCAACCTTGATCTTCGTGAGGCTATTGTTTCATTCATGAAAGAATGGGAAAAGCTTGATTATTCATTAAGCGAAATTCTTGTAGCGTCAGGTGGTCGTCCGCTTATTTATGCTACTTACCGTGCTATTTGTGATAAAGGAGACAAAGTGATCTATGCCGTACCATCATGGAATAATAATCATTACACTCATTTTGTAGAAGGAGAACATGTGGTGATCGAAGCAACTGCCGAAAATAATTTCATGCCGACAGCTGATGAGATCCGCCCGCATATAAAAGAAGCTACACTTATTTCTTTATGCTCACCACAAAATCCAACCGGCACAACCTTTTCAAAAAAAGAACTGGAGGCGATTTGTGATTTGGTACTTGAAGAAAATGCCAGAAGAGGTGAGAAGGAGAAAAAAGTATTTATGATGTATGACCAGATGTACTGGCATTTGACATATGGTGATATCAAACATTATAACCCGGTTTCACTTCGCCCCGAGATGCGGAACTACACGATCTTTATCGATGCGATCAGTAAAGTATTTGCAGCAACAGGTGTAAGAGTAGGATGGAGTATGGGACCTTCTTCTATTATTAATAAAATGAAAGCCATACTTGGTCATGTGGGTGCATGGGCACCGATGGCGGAACAAAAAGCTGTTGCCAAGTTTTTAGGTAAGAAAAAAGAAATTGAAACATACTTACAGCATTTTAAGCAAGGCCTGGAAGAAAGATTGCGTGGTATCCACTCAGGCTTTATGAAATTAAAAAACGAGGGATTACCAGTTGATTGCATTACCCCACAAGCTGCAATTTATTTGACTATCAAAGTAGATGCGGTTGGCAGAAGAACGACTGATGGAAAAATACTGGAAACCCAGGCTGATGTTACTGCTTATATATTGGACAAAGCTGGTTTGGCCGTTGTTCCATTTTATGCATTTGGAAGCAGCCTCAGCAATCCCTGGTACCGGCTTAGTGTTGGCACTTGCAAAAAAACAGAGATCAGCGAAATGATCGATAAGCTTGGTGAGGCGCTAAGGAAATTACAAAGTGAACAACAGAAAAATATCGAACCTGTTCCTGCCGCTCATACATAAAATTTTTTGCCGGCAAAAAATTGTCTTAACTTCTCTAGCCTAAAATTTATTGCCATGAGAAGTGTTGCCTTACTGGGTGTGCTATTCATTGCTTCAGTAATGGATGCCCAAAAACTATCCTTAACTCCGCAAGTAGGTTTTGAAAATTCAAAAACAACGGTTAATTACAATGATCTTGGATCATTTGCTCCACTTGGAGGAGAGTTTAACCCGCAGGTTAATCTGCGGCTTGATTATAAATTCAAACAAGGCTTTGG
>CBFGXP010000157.1:0-9472 GCA_965652775.1 uncultured bacterium | reverse complement strand
CCATCCTGAAATCTTCTATATGCAGTGTTTTATATGTCCACGTATTAAAAGCATTAGGTTCCTGGGGCAGGGGATCGAGATTATAATCAAGATATTTTTCAATTACAAGCAAGGTACCATTTGTAATTTCAGATGGCCAGTCATTAAGGTGCTCATTTAAGGTTCGGATTATTTTTTGCGTACCAAGTATTTTTTTCAGGTCATGATGTGGCTCAGAAAAAAAATGACGCAACCATTCTTTACCATAAACGGTTTTGGTGAAATTCAGCTTATGAAAAATAGAGAATTCTTCTTCCTGGTGAAAGACGGAAATATCATTGTATGTTGTTGCGTCAAGATGCATATTTGTACCTATCTGTCAAACGAAAGTCTCATTCCAGGATTAGATTCATCCCACTTGCCATTTCCATAAACTAAATGGCCATTCACAAATGTATGCGTAACGGAGGCTGGGAATTCAAACCCTTCCAAAGGACTCCACCCGCATTTATATAAAATATTTTCTTTTGAAACTTTTGTTTGTTGCTTCATATCTATCAAAACAAGATCGGCAAAATATCCTTCACGTATATAGCCTCTTTCTTTTATTTGGAAGCAGTCAGCCACAGCATGACTCATCTTTTGTGCAATTTTCTCCAAACTTATCTTTCCTTGTTTATAATAATGGAACATTAGCAACATCGGGTGTTGAACTAATGGCAAGCCTGCATGGGCTTTTTCGTAAGGCTCGCTCTTTTCTTCCAACGTATGCGGTGCATGATCCGTGGCGATCACATCAAGACGATCATCAAGCAATGCTTTCCACAAACCTTCACGATTGTGCGGAGCTTTAATGGCTGGATTACATTTTATTTTATTACCCAATCTTCCGTAATCGTCGCTGGTAAAATGAAGGTGATGCACACATACCTCTGCTGTTATTCTTTTTTGTTTAAGTGGAAGCATATTGGTAAAAAGCAACAATTCCTTTTCAGTAGAAATATGAAGAATATGCAAACGGGTATTGTACTTCTTTGCGATCTGTATTGCGAGTAGTGATGACTCATAACAGGCATCTTCATTTCTTATTACCGGGTGGTCAGCAGGTATAAGTTCCCTGTTCTGTGATCTTATTTTCTCTAAATTTTCTTTGATGATCCTTTCATCTTCACAATGTGTAGCGATCAGTAATTCACTTTCGCGGAAGATTTTATCGAGCGTATTTGGACTGTCAACCAGCATATTGCCGGTAGATGATCCCATGAAAATTTTTATACCACAAACATCCTTTCTTTTATCGTTTGTTTTTAAAACCTCATCAGCATTTTTATTACTGGTGCCCATGAAAAAAGAATAGTTGGCAAGTGAGGTTTTTGACGCGATGGAATATTTCTCTTCTAAAAGTTCCTGTGTAAGAGCATTGGGTATTGTATTGGGCATTTCCATAAAACTGGTAACACCGCCCGCAACGGCCGCTTTTGCTTCTGTATAAATTGTTGCTTTATGGGTAAGACCCGGCTCACGAAAATGTACCTGGTCATCAATGGCACCCGGTAAAAGATATTTTCCTTCTCCATTTATTTCAGTAAGATTCGAATCAACTTGCGTAATTAACTCCCCGATCTTTTCTATTCGTCCATTTTTTATTAATACATCTGCTACAGTTATCCTTCCTTCATTAACAACCTGTACACTCTTAATCAGGTAATTTTGCATATCTTGTTGCCGATTTATCGTTGAAAAACCAATACCCATGCAATTTAAACAAATTAACCCCCGTCCCCTAAAGGGGTGTTTATGTGGTCTACTACTCGTTACTATTTTTTCTAATGCTGGTTTTGCGCAAAATACATATTTGCCACAAGGTGCTAAGGAAAATATCTTAATTGAAAGATTGGAGATCCTGGGTCAAAAAGATTCTATTCTTAATTTTTCCAAAACAAAACCATTTAACCGGTTGCATATGGTGCGGGGTGTGATGGGGTTTAAACAAAATTATCCGGGACTTTCATTGTCAAAAACTGATGAATATAATCTGCAACGTCTTTACTTAAATAATATTGAATACTTAACCGACTCGCAACGTATTGCAATAAAAAGTAAAAAGCGTATTGGCCCGTTTTATACAACTCCTGCAAATTTATATGAGGTCCATATAAAAGATTTTGACCTCGTCATTAATCCCATGATTCAATTTAAATACATGAAGGAAAGTGATAATGATGAAACTCTTTTCCTGAATTCAAGAGGCGTTGCCATTCGTGGTCGTATTGCAAATAAGATTGGCTTTGCTGCGTCTATTTTGGATAACCAGGAAAGAGATCCATTGTATGTACAGGCATGGGAGGATAAATTTCAATCAGTGCCAGGTGCCGGGTATTATAAAAACTTTAAGGGAACTGGTTTTGATTATTTTGATGCAAGAGGATATTTCACTTTTAATGTTACAAAGTATATTGATGTTGCTTTTGGTTATGACCGGAATTTCATTGGTAATGGTTATCGCAGTTTATTTTTAAGTGATTTTGGTAACAGTACACTTTTTCTAAAACTGAATACCAGGATCTGGAAGTTCAACTATCAAAACCTGTTTATGGAATTGGTACAAACCGAGCCCCGGGGGCCTGATCGTTTGCTGGGAAAAAAGTATGCAGCTTTCCATCATCTTGATGTGAACATTGGAAAGAAATTGAATATCGGATTATTTGAAGGCGTAATGTTTGGTCGAACGGATCATTTTGAATTTAGTTACCTGAACCCGATCATTTTTTATCGTTCCATGGAACAACAAAACGGAAGTTATGATAATTCAGTAGCTGGTTTTGATTTCAAATTGAACACATTAAAGCAACTACAGTTTTATGGGCAATTCCTGCTTGATGAGTTCAACTTTCAGCAGTTAAAGGACGATGATACGTGGTGGGCTAATAAATGGGGATTGCAGGTTGGTGCTAAATATATCAATGCTCTTGGGATAAAAAATCTTGATCTGCAATTGGAATATAACCGGGTAAGGCCTTTTACTTATTCGCATCGGGATTCAGTAGCAAACTATACACATTATAACCAGCCAATGGCCCACCCGCTTGGCGCTAACCTTAGTGAAACGATCGGGATATTGCGTTATCAACCGGCGCCCAAGTGGACCGTACTTGCAAAAGCAATGTATTGGAAGCAAGGGTTGGATACCGGCAGCCGCAGTTTCGGAAGCAATATATTTTTACCAAATACGGCTCCGCCGCGGGAAGGAGATTATGGTTATGTGATAGTTTCCGGTATTGAATCATCAACTACATTCCTGTCATTTCTTCTTTCTTATGAGCTAAAGGAAAATTTATTTATAGAAGGTTCGCTGACTAGCCGCAAATTTGATGTGCCATCGAATCCATCGCAATCCACTTCAACAACGGTCGTTGCGTTTGGGATTCGATGGAATATGCATCAACGGTTGTTTGAATTTTAAGAACCAACTTTAACAAGTCGTAGTTTTCAGTCAGCTCGGTCGCCTGCAACCATATTTCCATTTACCCTATCTTTATAAAAACAAGCTTTTATGCAGCGGATTTATTCGATTGCTTTATTCATATTCTCTTTTATTGCAGCAAAAGCACAGCCCAGCGAAAATTTACAGCGACCTAAACTTGTAATTGGAATTACGATCGATCAGATGCGTTGGGACTATCTCTATCGTTATTATGATCGTTACGCAGCAAATGGCGGTTTTAAACGAATGCTCAACCAGGGTTTTAGTTGTGAAAATACATTGATACCTTATGCTCCAACAGTTACAGCACCCGGCCATACCTCAATATATACCGGTTCGGTACCCGCTATTCATGGTATTGCCGGCAATTTTTGGTGGGATGAAGCGCAGCAACGTGACGTTTATTGTACTGAAGATAAAACAGTAAAAACTGTTGGCAGTTCGTCAAATGCAGGGTTGCAAAGTCCAAGGAACATGTTAGTCACTACTATCTGTGATGAATTAAGACTTGCAACAAATTTCCAGGCTAAAGTAATTGGCGTTGCAGCAAAAGACCGGGGGGGAATTTTACCTGCGGGACATAGTGCCAATGCTGCTTATTGGTATGACGGTTCGGTGGGTAATTGGATCACTTCAACCTATTACATGACCGATCTTCCTAAATGGGTGAAAGATATCAATGAAAAAAAACTGGTAGATAAATATTACGAGAAAGGGTGGAATACTTTATATCCCATAAATACATATGCACAAAGTACGGGTGATGACAAACCTTATGAATCCAAAGGCATTGGCACAGGATTTCCCTATGATCTGAAAAAATTTGTGGGAAAAAGTTATAACGCAATTTTAAGTACTCCTCATGGCAATACATTTACTGTTGATATGGCAAAAGCAGCTATTGAAGGAGAGAGTCTTGGAGCTGACGCCATCACAGATTTTTTGGCTTTAAGTTTTTCATCTCCGGATTATATTGGTCATGGTTTTGGACCAAATTCAATAGAACAGGAAGATGATTTTCTTCGTCTTGACAAAGATCTTGGTGAATTTTTAAGTTACCTGGATACTAAAATAGGACCAGGTCAGTACACAATTTTTCTTTCAGCAGATCACGGTGTGGCACACGTGCCTGGATTTATGCAAGAAAATAAAATTCCAGCCGGCGGCTTTGTTGAAGCCACGGCATTGAAAGAGCTGAACCAACAACTAAAAGATAAATTTGGGCACAGTGATCTTGCCTCGAATATTTCAAATTACCAGGTAGTATTAAATAATAATCTCATCAATTCAGAAAGAAAATTGAAACGGGATGAAATTGTAGCGGCAATCGTTTCTTTCTTCTCAAAACAAGAGTCCGTATTAATGGCTTTCGATATACAACAATTAGGGTCTGCGCCTTTGCAATCTAAAATAAAAGAGATGATCGTGAACGGATACTTTGCGCCGAGAGGAGGGAGTGTACAGTTCATATTAAAACCAAATCATATGGAAACCTATGGCCCAACCGGCACCACGCATGGATTATGGAATCCTTATGATGCGCATATTCCTTTAATTTGGTATGGCTGGGGAATTAAAGCTGGTAAAACTAACAGGGAGACTTATATGACAGATATTGCCCCAACTGTTGCGGCTTTATTGCATGTTCAAATGCCCAGCGGATGCATAGGAAAAGTGATTACGGAAGTACTGAAATAATAAAAGTTTAAAACACTTTGAATTTTTATATAGGATTTTCGTAATTTTTCTCACACAAGCTATTTATTATGAAAAAATTATTTTCCTTGCTGTTTATTGCTACGGCAATTCACCTGCCTGTTTCGGCACAACGACTTGACAAAGTAAAATTTTTTGAGGAAGAGTCCATCGTTAATGCTACACTTGAAATGGATCTTAAAGATCTTCTTGCTAAAAAAGCAAAGGAGAGATTTCTTCCCGGAACGTTAACAATGACATTTAAAGATGGATCCACTGCCAAAGAAAAGGTGACGGCGTCCACAAGAGGAAACTTCAGGAGAGAAACTTGTTATATGCCCGGACTCAAAGTTAATTTCAGAGCAGATAGCAACTCCACATTATATAAATTCAAAGAATTAAAATTATCCAATGGTTGCAGCCCTGGTGAAGACCCCGGCCAGTTGGTGATCAAAGAGTATTTAGCATATAAAATTTACAACTTGCTTACCGATATGAGCTTGCGGGTGAGATTGATGAACCTCTCATTTAAAGATGTTTCCGGCAAACGTAAACCATATACGCAGTATGCTTTTTTGATCGAAGATGTAGATGATATGGCAAAAAGAAATAAGATGGTAGAAATAGAAGGCACCCCATACAACACGGAACAAACTAACAGGGACCAAATGACGATCGTTACTTTGTTTGAATACCTGATCGGAAATACTGACTGGTCGGTACCCGCATACCATAATATAAAGCTTATCGGTCCTAAAGATGATAAAAATGTAAGGCCCTATGCCGTAGCCTATGATTTTGATATTTGTGGTTTTGTTGACCCTCCTTACGCAACGATAGACCCTCAACTTGAGGATAAGATAAGCAATGTACGGGAGCGGTTAAACCGTGGTTTTCCGCGTACAATGGCCGAACTCAAAATTGCAGTTAATTTATTCAATGAAAAGAAAGAAAAATTAATTGGGCTGATAAAAAATAATGAATACTTAAACTCAAAGGAGAAATCGAGAGCTGTTGATTATGTTGAAGACTTTTATAAAACCATTAATAACGACAAAGAACTTAACAGGATATTTGTGGAAGGGGGAAGAACGGTTTGAGTCAGGAGTCAGGTAAATGAGAAAATAACAAATCTAAGTCCCCCCTTTAGGGGGACAGGGGGTTATCCTTCCAGATGAATCGAGAACACGATCATTCTTGATTGAATACGATCGATCACGTTAGAGTATTTCAGATTTGCATCGCGGCTGTGAAGATTGCGCAGGCCATTGCTCACTTTTATTTCAGGCGAAAGAATAAAACTGGGGAAATAAAAATTAAATCCCATACCTATTTCAACTCCGTAGTCTGATTTTTCAAGCTTTACAAGATCTTCAGCACGTCGTGCCCGGGCATTGGCAGCAAGGTCGATCTGCGTAAACGCACCTCCAAGCATATACACACGGAAGTTACCAATACGGTCGCTGTTAAATTTTACCTGGAAAGGGAAGGTAAATATTACTGATTCAATTTTTTTAGTGGGTTCAAAACCGTCGATCGGATCTTTGTATTTCAATTTATAGGTAATGCTGCGATCAGTGAACATCAGTTGCGGATTAAATCTTACTTCAAAGCGATTCGTAAGCCTCGCCGTAGCATTCAACCCTAATCCAAAACCTGGCGAATTCAATGGCAGAATTTCCATTACACTATCATACTCAAGAAAACGTGGATGTTGCTCGATATGGAAACGGGCAATGTTAGCACCGAGAGTAATGCCGAAGTAATAAGGCTTTGACTCATGTTCGAGCTGGTACATTTCAACCTTCTGCGAACGTGCCGATGAACATATCAGCAACACAAATGCAAATAGGGTAAGGGACTTTATGACTTTCTTCCGCTGTATATGCAACATATTCCAAAGCTTAACGGTTTACATTCGGTATTGGAAAAACCAACACGGTTTAAAATTGCGGTGAAATCACTTCGGTCAGGAAAAGCATTTGACGACCTGTTTAAATACCGGTATGCCTCCTTATTTTGCCTGAACCATCGGGCTATTTCAGGCGCCACTATTCCCATATAAAGGTTATACACGTTCTTGAATCCCCAATTTGGTTTTGAAAATTCAAGTATTACAAGCTTGCCACCGGGCTTTAACACCCTCAGCATTTCAGAAAGTCCGTTTTCAAGGTTTTCAAAATTCCTGACCCCAAAGGCCACCGTCACCGCATCAAACGAATTATCAGGAAAATTTATTGCCTCTGCGTCCCCTTTTAGCAGCTCAATTTTATTCGCAAGGCCTTCTTTTTCAATCTTTTTTCTTCCAATGTCGAGCATCTCCTGGGAAAGATCAAGCCCGGTTACCTTTTGAGGATCCAAAAGCCGGCATGACAGTATTGCCATGTCAGCCGTACCTGTAGCAATATCCAATACCGTTTTGGGTTCAATCTTTTTAAGGAGACTGATCGTTTTTTTCCGCCATTTCATATCGATGCCGGCAGAAAAAAGCCGATTCATGAGGTCGTAGCGGCCGGCAATGCTGTTAAACATTTCTTCTACCTGAAGCTTCTTAGTTTTGTCCGAAGCAAAAGGTTTTATTTCATCATGAGGAAATTGGGAATTCATCGCGGCGGCAAAGGTAAGTCAATCCCGATTCAGGTTTTAAGTTTGAAGTTTGATGTTTTGGGTTAGCTAAAGTAATTCTATTGAGATTTACTTGCTCGTTCAGGGTTCGGTTAGCTGCTGAGCACTTTAATAAACAAATTTATTATTTGAAAAAGGCCGGCATGATTTCACAATTTCCACAATTAGAAAATTTGCTGGTGGTATAAGTAAAGATTTGTTGATACTTCATATTGTTCTGTTTCCTGGATGTGTTCCCAGGCCCTTATAACACTTATCTTGCAGCCTAAGTGGAAATCAAAGAAGCAAAATATATCATAAGCAGCCCCTCAGTTGATAAATGTCCAAAACCTGATAAACCGGAGTATGCATTTATCGGTCGGAGTAATGTGGGTAAATCTTCTTTGATCAATATGCTTTGCAATAAGAGAGAATTGGCAAAGGTCTCGGCCAACCCGGGGAAAACACAAATGATCAATCATTTTGAGATCTCATCGGGTAAAAATCTAAAATGGTATTTGGTCGATCTACCGGGGTATGGCTTTGCAATTGTTTCTCAAAAACAGCGAAAAGGTTGGCAAAAGATGATTGACGACTATATCCGACAAAGAGAAAATTTAATGAACCTTTTTGTGTTGGTTGACAGTCGCCACGAACCCCAACGAAAAGATATTGATTTCATAAATAGATTAGGAGAGTGGCAAATACCATTTTCAATTGTCTTTACCAAGTCTGATAAAAATAAACCCGGAGCAACGGTAAGAAATGTGAATGAGTTTATAAAAGCACTTACCCGAACATGGACCGAGTTGCCGACTTATTTTATAAGTTCAGCAATTAAAGGTGACGGTAGAAAAGAGATATTGGATCACATTGAAAAATTCAATCAAAAAGTTTAAACAATGTGTAAAAAAGGGAGTTTTACCTATATGATTTGCGGGATTAAACAGTTATCTTCGGCCCGGATTTAGCGTAGAATTTATGAGGAATATCTTATCTGAAAAAAACATTGCGGCCCTTTTATTTGTGATGGTTATCATCGCTTTCTCTTTTGCTCACGAAGATTCCAAAAAAAGAAGTTCGAACTATAATGTTGCGTCCCAAACCGTAGCACCAGAGAAATCTCTGCCGACTTTATCCATAAGTATTACATCGAACGCTGCCAACACTGTTTCGGTAAAGTAATTCCCTATCTATTTTAGTTTACAACTTTATTTGCACAACTGCTGCTTGCAAAAGCTTCTGGTTTAGCTTTAAACGCAAATCCCATCCCAAGGATATAGCCCATTGCTTCTTTAAGTGCATCATTACTTTTAAAGTGAGGGTTGGTATTAATATCAGCATGCACCTCCATATCAACATCATAAACGGTAAAAAGGTTGCAGAGTTCGTAGGCGATCTCAATGCTTTTCGCAACTTCAAGCAGCATTCTTTCTTTGATGGTGAATTGCTGTCTTGTCTTTTCGTTATGAATGAACATAAATCCGCCATGTCCTTCTCTTAGAAAAACGATCACCGTTGCAAATTCAGTTTCACGACCTTTTACCTGGGAATCTGTACCTATACAGACCTTGAGGCGATAACCATTTGCGGTTTCCCGCTTGATGGCATTTTCCACGGCTTCATGGATAGGGATCTCTATTGCTTCGCCATTGAATTTTCTCCAACGCATATAAAAAGAGGTTTTTCTAAATTATAGAAAAACCTCGA
>CBFGXP010000156.1:0-9576 GCA_965652775.1 uncultured bacterium | reverse complement strand
TAGATCTCACTTTCGGGATATTGAACTATGTCGTTTTTTATAGGGAAAGGATGCGCAAACTTAAGCTACAAAACGTTAGCTAACAAGTAGTAAAACTACTCATGCTGACAATCTTGTTGATAAAAAACATCACTGCCTGGTGGAAGCAATGATCGATAACGAAGCTCTGCTTCTAATGGATAAACACACAAGAGATGGAGTTGCGAATAATCGGCGGCAGAGCTAAATATAGACTACCTTACATACGGTTCACGTACAGGCAATTCCTCCCTGTACAACGTTCTTTGAAAATTTCAGCTTTAGGATATTAAAAAAGAAGTGAGGATGCATTATGTGTTTTTCAGCGGGTGCGAGTTTTGGAGCGAGTGCAATACTTAGTATTGTAGGTGCCGTGTCAGTAATGAAAGCAAGAACGATCCCCCAGGGTTTGTTTGCAGCTATCCCTTTTATTTTTTCAATCCAGCAGGTAGCAGAAGGATTGGTGTGGCTTTCATTCAGCAATGAAGAGATGCCGGGCCGGTCTTTTTTTACCCATATTTTTCTTGTATTCGCGATCATGTTCTGGCCCGTATGGATCCCTCTCACAACCCGGCTTCTTGAAAAAGACGAACGACGAAAAAAAATACTTTCTGTTGTGCTGGTCGCCGGCATAATCGTAGCCGTTGGGTTTGCCTGCGTTGTAATGTTTAATCCTATAGAGGCAGTTGCGACTGATCACCATATTCAATACAAATTGGATCTCCCGCCCGCAGTAAAGAATCTTATGTGGCTTTTTAATATACTTTATTTCACCACCACCATTATCTCTACATTTATTTCAAGTACAAAAGGAATGAAATTGCTGGGAATTGTGTTCATAGCCTCTTATTTGTTTGCCATCTATTTTTACAAATCATCCGTTCTTTCAGTGTGGTGCTATTTTGCTGCTGTCCTGAGTATCGTAGTTCTTTGGATAGTAGCGGGGCTTCGCAATGCTCCCACTATTGATGGAGGAAAAATTCTTAAGCCAACCACATAGATCATCTTTTGGGTTGACCCCACCAGTAAAATGTGAAAATGTAAAAGGCATAAGTTTTGAGGATATTGGTTTAAAACATCGAATGAATTCCATTGTAAAAAAAGGCTGGAAAATCTGCAGCCGGGGTCATAGATACAGAGGAATTCATTGTCCCTCTTACCGGAGAAAAAATAAAAATAAAAAATGAGCCAGGCATTTGTAAAAGAAGAAGATGATCAGTGGTTGCATGAAATACCCGGCACCATTGGTGCGCTGATCAATTATTTAACCAGGGAAAATAATGGTATCAGGGTTTATGAAAAAAACAAACAGATAAAAAACGGGAAAGAAATACATACAATGAGCAACGGTCTCTCCTATTCAAAAGATAGAGATGGTAAATGGGAAATTGCTGAATAAGTCCGTTTCCCGACTTACTCAGACAGTTATCATTGTTTAAGAAAACTAATAATTAATCTGTTCTCTCTGGCATAATTACTGTGACTGAACTTATTGATAAAAAAGTTTTATATGACAAAGAGTAAAGCAGAAAGAATCAATAAAGAACAATCGGGCGCATGGGCTTCGGAAAAACAAGATAAAATAACAGAGCCGGACCGTAACGTTAGTCCAGGAAAAAAAACAGGGAGATTCCGCCATGATGAAAGAAATTTTAACTTGTTAGTGGATGGCGTACCTTATACTGTTAAATCGATCCCTTTTTTATTTAATGACGAATTACGTTTTCGTATTATTTTAAATGAGTCATCAGAACATGTGTTTACCTGGGATTCACAAATTAGTATGCTCAGAGCGATCAATGATGATTCATCCGTACTGCCGGCCGGGCTTGAAGAGGCATTGAGTGAAAAATTACAAAGTCAACTAAAGTAATTATATGGAACACAAAAAAAGGTTAGAAGAACTAAATAACGAATCGCTTCAAAAACTCGAAGAGTATCTTAAAACAAAAGAAACATTATTGGATCAGAACCATGAGAATGTCCATAAAGCAAAAGAAGAATGGCAGATCGCATGGAATAAATTAATGGAAACACTTATGGTATTGGAGCGGCTCGAAATATGACCTCGGGTATTTAAGGGAATTAATGAGATGCGGTAAGATTTACCTGACAAATATTTGTGTATAATAAATAACCCCCCGTTTGTTTTGGGCCGTACCAATTCCAATGTATTTATAATTGCCAAGCATATTTTTGCGGTGACCGCTTGAGTTTTTCCAGATTTCAAACGCCTCCTTTCCGGTGCGGGCGCCATAAGCAACATTCTCTGCCATCGCCTCGTAAGGTTTTATCACCTTCTGGACTTTTATCACTCGTTGTTCATAACCGCCATGGCCAAAACTCCGGCGGCCACTTGCCATATCCTCGCTGTGACGTTGCGCAATTGAATTTAATTCCTTCTTCATTTCAACCTTCGACAATCCTTTTGATTTTCTGAATTGATTGGTGTATTTAAGTACATCTTCTGCCAAATCATCGTTCAAAGGGCTTGCAGAAGAAAAAAACAAAAACGAGAAAATCGAAAAAATAAAACAAGAGAGACCAGTTTTTAACACAGGTTAGAATTTTTTAGTTATAAGCAAGTTTTATACCAGCAGCGGTATAAAATAACATGAGTTCTTTTAAAAAACAATATTTGTTTTCAAAAAGCAAATGATTCCCTTATAAATGAATTATGTCGGAATTATTAAGTTGATATTATATTATTGTTAAGTTCTGATTTATCCTTACTTTACAAATGGTTTTAAAGATCAGTACCTACTATCATTAGATCGATAAAATCTGACTGCATTATTTTTTTGAAGTGCCCTTGTTTACTACTGCATTTATTTTTAAACTGACCAAACCTAACGATTATGAGAAAGATCTTTTGCCTCTCTCTTCTACTGCTATTGCTATACGCCACCGGTTTTGCCCAGGAAAATGTTATAACCGGGAAAGTTACAGGTACGGATAAAACTCCTTTGCAAGGTGTCACGGTATCCGTTACCGGCACAAAAACTCAAACGATCACAAATGCAGATGGAATATTTTCTATCAGCGTACCTGCCGGGGCTGATGAGTTGACATTTAGTTATGTCAATACACGGGCAGTTACTGAAAAGATTAATGGACGGAAAACAATTGATGTACAGATGCAGACTGAAAGTGTTCAGCTGGGTGAAGTTGTAGTTGTTGGTTATGGTACGCAAAAAAAAGCAAACCTGACCGGCGCCGTTGACCAGGTAACATCTGAAGTTCTTGAGAACCGCTCGATCCCAAACCTTACACAGGGATTACAGGGTGTCTTACCCAACCTGAATATCAGGATGCTCGACGGGAAACCAAACCAGTCTCCGCGATTTAATATACGGGGTGCGACTTCTATAGGCCAGGGCGGGAATGCATTAGTTCTCATTGATGGTGTGGAGGGAGATCCATCCGTAATTAATCCTAATGATATTGCCACTGTATCTATACTAAAAGATGCATCTTCAGCCGCCATTTATGGCGCAAGAGGTGCATTTGGTGTTGTATTGATCACGACAAAAAATCCTGCAAGGGGAAAAACAAGTATTACCTACACCGGCAATTATACAATAAAGGAACCAACCCAGATCCCCGATTTTGAAAATGATGCATACATATTTGCAAAGAAATTTGCTGAGTCATTTGTTGCCTGGGAAAATACATTTCCGCAAGCGGTTAATAAGACATTGAAATTCTCACAAGCTTATCTTACCGAATTAGAAAGAAGATCACACCTTACAGGTTTACCTGAAGTGGAAATTGATCCCGCTACGGGTGAATATGTGTATTATGCAAGCACTGATTGGTACGAACAATTATATAAAAAGTCCAGTAGTGCAAAAGAACATAACCTCACTGTATCCGGCGCCGGAGATAAAACTACTTTTTTATTGACGGGCCGGCTCTATAACCAGGACGGAATCTTCCGGTATAACACTGATGACTATAAGATGGCGAACTTTCGTGCTAAAGGAACCGTACAGATATATCCATGGTTGCGTTTTGATAACAATATGGACTATTCAAATGTCAAATATCATCAACCCCTTAATGTGGGCGAAGGTGGCGGTATTTTCAGAAACATTGCCGACGAAGGACATCCCTTAGCGCCACTGTTAAATCCTGATGGAACATTAACCGCATCAGCAGCATATACAGTAGGTGATTTTTACTATGGTAAGAATGCAATAGATATGGAAAGAGAAATTTTCAGGAACAGAGTTGGATTAGTGGCGGAGTTTCTGAATAATAGATTAAGGTTGAAAAGTGATTTCACTTTTCAATCAACTGAAATGGGTGAAAAAAGAAAGCAGGTACCACTGCCCTATAGTTCTAAACCGGGAGTTATAGCTTACCTCGGAACCACAACAAATGATCTTCGTGAAGTACGACAAAGAACGCAATACATTGCAACGAATGTCTATGCCGAATATGAAGACAATATAAACGACGTTCATTATTTCAAAGCATTGCTTGGTTTTAATTATGAACAATCAACATTTAAAGGTCTATTGGCACAACGTAATGGTTTGATATTTGAAAATGCAACAGATATTAATCTTGCTTTAGGAACATCTATAGTAACATCAGGTGGCTGGGAAGAATGGGCTATCCTTGGCGGTTTTGGAAGATTAAATTATTCTTTTAAAGACAGGTATTTGATTGAAGTAAACGGCAGGTACGACGGCTCTTCAAAATTTCCGGAAGATCAGCGTTATGGTTTCTTCCCTTCAGTATCTGCAGGATGGCGGGTTTCAAAAGAGGCATTTTGGAATGTATCACCTAAAATTATTTCTGATCTGAAGATCCGTGCTTCATACGGTTCACTTGGTAATGGTAATATTGGTTCTTATGTTTACCAGGAGCAGTTTGGCATTTCTCAATTAGGTCTCATATTAAATGGTATAAGACCGCAATTCACAAGCCGCCCCGCAGTGCTTCCTTCAGGTCTTACCTGGGAAACATCTACAACAACAAATATCGGGTTAGATTTTGCCATGCTTTCAAATCGTTTACATTTTGTCGGGGACGCATATATCCGCGAAACCACAGATATGTTTACACTCGCCGTAACTCCTCCTGCAGTATTTGGTGCAACAGCCCCAAGAGGAAATTATGCAGACCTGGAAACAAAAGGCTGGGAACTGACATTGTCCTGGAATGATAAATTTAAAGTGAAGAACAAACCATTCAGCTATGATGTGAGATTCACTCTTGCAGATAATAAGGCAACAATAACTAAATATAATAACCCGGAAAAAAGATTAAACGATTATTACGAAGGAATGGTGATCGGTGAAATATGGGGTTATGAAACATTGGGTTTCTTTACTTCAGCTGCTGATATTGCCAGCCATGCAAACCAGTCAATGTTCCTATCGACTTCATCAGGGCAGACTTTTCCGGGTGATATTAAATTAGCAGACCGGAATAAAGATGGTGCGGTTAATCCGGGTGCCAGTACGGTCAATAATCCCGGTGACAGGTTCATAATCGGGAATAGCTCCCCGCGATACATGTATGGAATTAATTTATCGACTGATTGGAATGGAATTTTCTTTTCGGCATTTTTCCAGGGCGTGGCTCAGCAAGACTGGTTTCCAAGTGTAGAAGCCGGCGTTTTCTGGGGACAATATAACAGACCCTATAATAAACTACCCAAATGGCATTTAGATAATCATTGGACACCTCAAACACCTGATGCATATCTGCCAAGATATGTATCACGTCTTGCCAATCGCCCCGGCGGAATCCTTACACATGCCCAAACAAAGTATCTTCAGAACGTAGCGTACATACGTCTTAAAAATATTCAGCTTGGATATAACTTACCACGCAATTTAATTTCAAAGATCCATGCGAATAGTGTACGGATATATATCTCTGGTGAAAATCTCTGGACCGCTTCCCCACTTTATAAACTTACGCGGGATATTGACGTTGAAAACGCCGTGGTATCTGACCAGGTGTTTACCACCACTAATGCCGGGGACGGATATAATTACTCCATGATGAAAGGAATCACTTTTGGTTTATCAATAACATTCTAATAATATGAAACAAAATATGATTATGAAACATAAATATCTGTGGCTTTTCTTTATAACCACTCTTGTTATTGGGTGTAACAAGCTTGAACAACTGCCACAATCAACTGCTTCCAAAGATGCAGTGTTCGGAAGTGAAAAAGGATTAGAATTATATGCAAACTCTTTTTATCAGATACTTCCCAATGCAAACAATGTACATACCGCCGATAATATGTCTGATTACGGAGCAAGAAGAGATGCGCCCCCATTTTTAAGGGGGAATGCGTACAGCCCCAGTATAACTGATAACACATCGGCATCGGCTTATAATTTAGTTGCACTTGGTCCCGACTGGGATTGGGATTGGGGACATTTGAGAAATGTAAATTACTTCCTTCAAAACAATACGGATCCCCGCGTTGCTGAAGATGTAAGACGTCATTTTAATGGCGTGGCAAGATTCTTCAGAGCATTTTTTTATTTTGAAAAAGTAAAAAGATATGGCAATGTGCCCTGGATCGGGAAACCCCTTGATGTAGATGACCCGCAATTATTTGCCGGTCGTGATCCACGAACAAAGATCATCGATTCCATAATTGCCGACCTGGACTATGCGACTGCAAATATTAAAACTGTTACCGATGCCTCTCGCAGTTTTATTACAAAATGGGTTGCCTATGCATTTAAAGCAAGGGTATGTTTATTTGAAGGAACATTCCGTAAATATCATACCAACCTGAATCTTGGAGGCACATCTGCAGCACTCCTTACCCTGGCAGCCACAACTGCGAAAAAAATCATGGATGAATCAGGTTTTAAATTGTATGAAGGTGCAGGTACTTCCCTTTCTTACCGAAGAGTATTTACCAACCCAGCTCCCGTTCCTGAAGAAGTTATGTTAGCTGCACTACAGGATCCTGCATTAGGAATCCTTCATGCTGCTAACTGGTATATGACAAGTTCTACCACGGGTGTAAGGTTTAGTTTTATCCGAACTTTCATTAATACATATTTAAAAATCGATGGCACTCCTTTTACAAATACAGCTGGGTACGAAACGATGGAGTTTAAGGATGAAGTAAAGAACAGAGATAAAAGACTTGAACAGACAATCAGGATGGGACCTTACAAAAGATTAAGCGGAACAACGTTGGTAGCCGCTCCACCACTCTTCTCTTATACATTTACCGGCTATATGCCTATAAAATGGAGTCTTGATGATACGTATTATGATACGAGAGATCTTAATAATAATGCAGTTTCAATTTTCCGTTATGCAGAAGTATTATTGAATTATGCAGAAGCACAGGCAGAGCTGGGAGTTCTTACGGATGCTGATTGGGCAAAAACGATCGGTGCATTGCGCAAAAGAGCCGGTATTACAGGTGGATTGCTAACGAAACCGACAATTGTTGATCCCTATTTGCAAACAAAATATTTCCCTGCTATTTCAGATCCTGTAATCCTGGAAGTTCGAAGGGAAAGAGGAATTGAATTAGCACTTGAAGGATTTCGCTTTTATGATTTGATGAGGTGGAAAAGAGGCGAACTGTTGACAATGACATGGAATGGAATGTATGTTCCAGCCCTAAATGTCCCAATGGATCTCAATGAGGATGGAACACCTGATGTATTATTTTACCAGGGAACCGCCCCTTCACCATTACCAAACTATCCTATTGTCAATGTGTCTGCAACAAGTTCACAACGCTTGTCCAATAATACTTTTGGTGAAGTGACCTGGTTAACTAACATAACACGAACATGGGCAGAAAGAAATTACTACTATCCTATCCCGCTATCAGATATAACAGCGAATCCTAATCTTTTACAAAATACAGGCTGGTAGCTAACCAGTGATCTCATTATAAAAAATCCATTTTCTCCCATTAAAGAAGATGGATTTTTTTATGGTACAACTATAACGCCTTAGATTTTACCAGTCATATTCAATTGGCTATTTTTGAAGAATACAGTTATTGAAACCTTTTCTTAGGAAAATGAATGTCAACGACGGAACTGATGAAAATAAATTTACGGGTTACCAGGTACTGGTAATAATTCTACTCGCCTTTACCCAATTTACTGTAGTACTTGATTTCATGGTAATGTCTCCGCTAGGTGACATGCTGATAAAATCGATGTCGCTTACCACCAGCGAATTTGGTTTTGCTGTGTCGGCTTATGCTTTCAGCGCCGGGATTGCAGGGTTGTTAACAGCAGGTTTTGCAGACAGGTACGATCGTAAAAAATTATTACTGTTCTTTTATGTCGGCTTCATAGCGGGCACTTTGGTCTGTGGATTATCTACCACCTATTTCATGCTATTAACTGCAAGAATTATTACAGGATTATTTGGGGGTGTCATCGGCTCCATCTCTATGGCAATCGTCGCTGATCTTTTCCCGATGCACCAACGTGGCAGAGCAATGGGTTATATGCAAATGGGATTTGGTGCCAGCCAGGTTTTAGGTATTCCTATCAGTCTTTATATTGCCAATCACTGGGGATGGCAATCACCATTTCTTATGATCGTAGGGTTGGCCGCTATTATTTGGTTATTAACAATGATGAAATTGCATCCCGTTACTAAACATCTTCATTTAAAATCTGATAAAAGCGCAATCACCCATCTGTGGCATACGCTAAAGCATGGCCACTACCGTACGGGTTTTTTATTAACATCGCTTTTATCTCTCGGCGGTTTTATGATGATGCCCTGGGGCAGTGCATTTGCAGTAAACAATTTGCATGTTACATATGATCAACTGCCAGTCCTTTTCATGGCAAGCGGTATTGCAGCACTTATTATAATGCCTTTGATCGGTAAATTGAGCGACAAGATTGAAAAGGTAAAAATCTTTACGGTGGCCGCAGTAGCAATGATGGTGATCATCGTGATCTATACTAACCTCACTCCTGTACCATTCATTCTTATCATTACCTTGAATATCCTGATGATGATTGCTATCGTGAGTCGCATAGTTCCGGCGATGGCGCTGGTGTCTGCATTGCCAAAAATGCAGGATCGGGGAGCCTTCATGAGCATCAATACATCTTTGCAACAGATCGCAGGTGGCATAGCCGCTGGAGTTGGTGGAATGATAGTGGTGCAACAAACAAAAACAAGTCCATTGGAGCATTACGATACATTGGGCTATTTGATCGTGGTAATCATTATTGCGAATATTATCCAGATCTATCGGGTAAACAGTTTGATCGAAGCACAAAAGCATTGATAAAGTATAACGATGGTTTGTTCTGCTAAATGAAATCAACAAATTACTATTCTCTATCGTTGTTCATACATTTAATCCGTTTCTATTAAAATGCTTGATTTAAAATAATTAGTTAGATCAATAACTCCGAACTTTTTGAATCTTAATTTAAAACTAATACATTTACTTATCCTACGTTTTAAAACAACGTATCTGACAACCAAACCAATATTTATGAGAAAACCATCTAACAAAAACGAGCGGTATCAAATTGCTATTACGGCCAATGTTGAAGAACC
>CBFGXP010000155.1:0-9616 GCA_965652775.1 uncultured bacterium | reverse complement strand
GAAATGTATTGTATAATATTTCCCCTGGTAATGCTGTCCTGATTTTCTAAAACCAAAACTAGATAATTTGCAGGATTTTTATCGCTGTTGTTTGCTGATTTAAACCCGCCTAATATAGGTACCACAATAAATTCTTTGGATTCCTTATATTTTTCCAAACGGATTTCACCATAACTGAGATTTGTTTCTAAAGATTCAATTCTTGCGGAAGATGTTGCTGACAAACCCTTTTTTTGCTCATCCAACCATGATTTGATTTTTGGAATTAACTTTTCGTTTGATGGTGATTGTGGAGTATTTGCATCTATATTTTCTTTTTTACAGGAAAATAAAATTAGCATACCCCCTATGCAGGATATCCATACACAATGTTTTCTCATAAATTTGGTATTAATGGTAAATGTCTTACTCTGTTTAACGGTTTTCAGACAAAGTCCGTGACAACATGCTGTTATTATAAATATACCAGTGAGTTTATCCCGTTACCAAAATAATCGCTAGGGATTTTTCTTACTTTTTGAAGTTTTTTCCTCGTAAGATTCTGATGAGGATCGCAGAAAGGATTCAATAAAAAAGACATTTTTAACTAAACAGGTATTCTACATCTTCTCGCGTCAGCGATTTGACGAAAGTATTATCATCAGCGATCAGGTCTTTGGCCAATGCTCTTTTCTTTTCCTGTAACTGAATGATCTTGTCTTCAATGGTATCAACACAGATCATGCGATAAGCAAAAATATTTTTGTCCTGGCCGATACGGTGTGTTCTGTCAATGGCTTGTTGTTCTACAGCGGGGTTCCACCACGGGTCAACGATGTAAACATAATCGGCGGCGGTTAAGTTCAAACCAACACCGCCTGCTTTTAATGAAATCAAAAACACTCTTACGCTGTCATCGTTCTGAAAACTCTGGATGGCCTTTTCTCTATCCGGCGCCGCTGTACTTCCATCAAAATATTCGTATTTGACTCCAAGCTGATCCAATCTTTCTCTTATTAATGCCAGCATGCCAAGGAACTGAGAAAACACCAGTGCTTTGTGGTTACCAATATTTTCAACTATTTCCCTTGACAGTTCATCGAGCTTGATGGAATGATTTTCAAATTTATCCGTTTCATTCAAAATAGCGGGTGAATCACAGATCTGCCGCAACTTCATCAATCCCTGCAAAATCGTAAGCTGTGATTTATGGATCCCCTGTGTTTCTATTGTCCCTAAAATCTGATTGCGGTAATCATTCCGATAAGCTTCATAAATGCTCCGCTGTTCATCTTCCATCTCGCAGTAAAGAATAGTCTCTGTTTTATCGGGAAGATCTTTTGCCACCTGCTCTTTTGTACGGCGAAGAATAAAAGGATAAAGAATTTTTTTCAAATGATCTTTTCTATCCGGCTCACCAAACTTATCGATAGGTATAGCAAACTCCTGCCTGAAAAATTCCATGCTGCCGAGCATGCCGGGATTGAGGAAATTCATTTGAGCAAAAATGTCAAATGTATTGTTCTGCAAAGGTGTACCACTCATGCACAACCTGTTCTTTGCATTTAATAAAGAAGCTGCTCTTGTTACTTTACTTAATGGATTTTTTATCGCCTGGCTTTCATCCAGCAGTAAATAATCCAGCGGGATGGTCATTAGCAGTTTTATATCGCTGCGCAATGTGCCATATGTTGTAATGATAACATCATGGTTTGCGAATTTTTCTTTATCCCTTGATCTTGCAGCGCCATGATGGATATAATAAGTGAGCTTCGGCGTGAATTTCTTTATTTCATTTTCCCAATTATAAATAAGTGTTGTTGGGCAAACCACCATTGCCTGCAATTTTCCATGTTCATTTTTGTAATGCTGCATAAAGGAAAGAGCCTGTACCGTTTTGCCCAAACCCATATCATCCGCAAGAATGCCACCCCATTTTACTTCACTTAAATAATTAAGCCAATGATAGCCTGAGACCTGGTAAGGTCGAAGAATTCCCTGCAGTTGTTCAGGCAGATCAATCTCTTTTATCGTATTGAATTCCTTTAAATTTTCATACTTCTCCTCAAGCTTTAACACTAATTCGTTCTCGTCCCTGTTCTCATACAACTCATCTATCACACTCATGTGATAACGACTTAACTTCAGTTGATTTGTTTTTCCTTCCCCAACGCGAAAGAGCAACGAATATTTTTTCAGCCATTCTTCAGGCAGAATACCCAGTGTACCATCACCAAGTTGAACAAATTGTTGTTTATTGGCCAATGCTCTTTTCACTTCAGCAACACTGACCTGCTGATCGCCAAAAACAATATCTATTCTTGCATCAAACCAATCGGTATTGCTATTAATGAAAATTTTTGTTGATGGCCTTGCCGTATTGAAACGAAAATTTTTCAACGCATCGAAACCAAACACCGGCGTTTTCATTTCATTCATTGCATCCACAAACAGGAAGAACCAATTGTTTTTTAAAACATCGACCCCTTTCAATGCCAATGCCTGCGTGTCTTCCTGGTAAATGAAATTGCTGTGCAGGTTTTGCATTTTCGCAATAAACTCCTGTTCAACCGGCCGATTGCGATGTACAATGATCACTTTATCTCCTGCCGGTACTACCACCTCATCTCTTTCCCGGGCAGTAGTTGCATAACCCTTATATGAAAAGATCGGTTGAAATAAAAGGTAATCTCCTTTTTCGGCAAGGTAGAGACTGATATCAGGTTTACCATCTTTTATTTCCTGCAAAAGTGATTTATCAAAATTTACTTTATACTCTTTTGTCAGCGGCAACACCTGTTGTTGTAAAACGGTACTCCAATCAGCAAAAGAAGATTTCTTTGATCCTGCGGGGAAAAAATTCTCTGCAACTTCACTCGTATGCTGATCTTTCCATACAAAAAGCTGTTGATTATATAAATAAAAAGTAGGCGTACCTGCTTCATTATCGTTCAGATCAAGCAAAAGGCCACCGGCTTTTACCATGGCTTTTATCTCGATAGTGCCGTTATTTCTTATTACATCAAATGAGGGTTTAATATCTTCTGGTGAAATATTGATTGGCTGAAGGTTTGACGTGCGGAAAGATTTGCCTTTTGGCAATTGAAAAATCAAACCCTTTCCGGTTATTGACGAAAAAAGTTTCTTCAGCTTGGGGAAAAGATATTCTCTCACCAATGCACGGGTATCTTCCGGCAGGTCATCCTCTTCCTGGTGAATGATATTTTCCCAAATGCCTGAAAAAGGAGAGTTACGACTTATGTATTTACTGATCTCCTGCTCCTGCAGTTTCCTTATCGCATTTAGCAGTTGTTTGTCCTCTTCCGTAAAGTTTTCTGCTTCTACATATTTTGAAAGATCGAGTTTTTCCACCTTTCCCGGAAATACATCTGCATTCTCGTCTGCTTCGCCACATACCGCATCAACTGTGAAATAGGGATAATTCTTCTTATTAAAATTAATAACCGCTCCAAGCCGTTGTGTAACAATTGTCGTTTCCGGTTTTGGCAACGCCTCTGCAAAAACTTCTTCCTGCACTACTACTGGTTTTGGTGGTGGTGCAGCCTGCGTGTTGACTCGTTTAATACTGGTATCAAGTACTCGCAGAAAAGGCTTGCCGTCTTTATAGGTAAATTCAAATTTTCCCTTTAGATCATCACTTGTGGAATAGCCGTAGGCCTCAAGCAATTTATTTTTTTCTTTATCCCAGTTACGGATACTGTCAAAATAGTGCGGGCCATGTGTATTTAATAGTTGCAAAAAAACGATCATTTTAGGAAGGCTCAACGGATGATCCAGGTCTTCATAATCAGAACTTGTGTCAAAATTTCTTTCTTCATTCTTTTTTATAATAACCTTATATGCTTTGCCATCGATATCCACAGTGGCTTTTATTGTTTCATCTTTTGCAAATTCGATATTCGCCCGGTTTGTTCGTAAATATTGCTCGGCTTCCTGGTAAGTAGCCTGGGATGAAAGAAGCCGCAATGTTTTGAGATCAATAAATTTCATTTTAGCAACTGTGTGTCGCTGATCATACTTTGATACTCCTGCCTTCAGCAAATTCTTATCGAGCATTTCCTGTAACTGAAATAACGAAGCTGCCTCATGACGGCAGATATCACCAAGATTGTAAGGGCATGCGCAGCGCATCGAAACATGCTGCGGATCATTTATTTTTTGAATATAAACTTTGTAAAAAGTAGAATAGCTATCGTCTTTAACACGAAATACGGCAGATCCAAAAAGGTTATCATACTCGACTAACTCAACGAACCCAATTGCATGAATTTTTTTTCCGCGACGAATCACTTCGTCAGTTCCATGGGTATAAACATATTTAAGTAAATGCGGTAGGGCCAAAATGTTCAGTTTTTCAGTATGCAGTCAGCAGTATGCAGTCAAAAATTTTGTAGAGTTGACTGCCAATTGCCCACTGCCAACTGCGTATTGGGCAATCTGCAAAAATAAAGGAATGTAATTCGGATTTCCATTGATAGGGAAAGAAATAAATTATTTGCTTGATATAGAAAAATAAGAATCAAAAGAAGTATCTTTATAGGTTTTTTTATTTCACGATCAATTTCCCATTTTCATATACAGGCAACACATTGGCGCCATCTGCTGCAAGGCAATACCGAATATCTTTTTCCAACCCGAAGCCCATCAACCGATGATAATGCGACGCATCATTTTTTTTCATGAAACTAAAAAGATCTTTCTCTGCTTTTTTGTAGATCGTCTCTGCAAGACGAGATGAATCGCAGTTAACAGAAAAGTTTAAGCGAATATTAGAAATAACCGCGCCGGCAAAAAGCATGTCTTCCATATTTACCCGGTCTTTCCACGCAGCGCAACCAAGGATCACATTTTGTTTCATCTCCGTAAGATGCTCAGATACGGCAGATAGATTAGGAAATGAGCCGGTAATAATTTCTTTTGCACCCTTGTCCAAAGCCATTTGTAAAAGTCTTGTACCGTTTGTTGTAGTAAGCACCAATGTTTTTCCTTCAATAAAACTTCTTGGATATTCAAACGGTGAGTTGCCATGTATTAATCCTTCTGCGACTCTCCCATCTCTTTCTCCGGCAGTAATACCATGGATTTGTTTTCCGATCTCAATACAGCGGCTTACACTGTCGACCGGAATCACAGATTTTGCGCCATTATATAATGCAGTGGCAATAGTGGATGTCGCACGGAGTACATCAATAATTACGACAATGCTGTTGCTGAGATCATAAAGATGAAGTAGGGCTGGTGAAAGAGATGTATATAGAGTGGGCTTGGTATTATTCATTAATAAATATTGAATGTGGCAAAAATAAGTGTTTAAAGAACTACCACGAAGGGGGTATTTGAAGGGGTGTTTTCTTTGTTAGCTTTAAGAAATGAAAACTATAGGTTGTTTTATTTCTGCTACAATTGTTTTAGGGTGTACGAGTACAAGGGTCACCGAAAACAGGCAACTATTAAAAGAATATGCCTATTGTAAATGCTATCAGTTCGCCACCGGAGATACGACTTATTTTACAAAAGATGTAAGTGTAAGCGTTTACTTTGACTTGGCTAATTATAATTTTGAGGCATATTCTAAAATTGACAGTTTGACTAAGGAAGCGATAACTAGTTTTAGACCTTTTGAAGTCCCGGATTACGAAAATAAAAAGGCCGTTTTTTGGAATTGTTTCCAATTTTATAAGAGTAAGCAACTTGATTCAACTGTTATAAAACTTGACAAAGAGATAAGAAAAGGTTGGTAATAGACGATTCCATGAAATAGAATTGATTAATTCATTTTTATCGCCTGTTACTCAACAGTGCTCTCCACTTCTCGCTCTCCGCATATTGCCTTATCACATCATTTCGATGGTTGATCAGTTTTTCGAGGTAAGAATTAAGATAAAATTTATTTACTATTTCACCCAGCCAGCCATAGGGAGTTTCGTAGGTAATAAGATCAATTACAATGGTACCGTTATCGACCGGCTTAAAAAAATGCTGGTGTTCAAAAGATTTGAAATCACCTTTGATCATTTTGTCGGTGAATGTTTCAAAAGGCTTCATCTCAGTGATCTTCGATGTAAAGAATCTTGTTTTGTAAAGGTGTTTCCCTTTCCAGGTCACTGTATCTTCTTTATTCATCAGTCCGGACCGCATGCCACCAACAACCTCTTCACCAAAATGCTCCATCGAAATTTTATGAAGACCGACATTCCGGTTAAGATCGAAGACCCTATCCTGGGGCGCAGCAACAAATGATGTTAAATGAATTGTTGGCATGACAAAAGTCAAATTTAAAAAAGCAAAACACTATTGCAAGAAACAGGCCTGTTTTTAAGTTTTTATTTTGGAGATTGAATTTAATTGAAAGGGATCTTTACAATTTTTGCCTTCAGCATTTTATCCCTTACTGCTATAAAAATTGCTGAATCTGCGATCGCATTTTCTACGGCTACGTATCCCATGCCGATCGCTTTTTGTAAGGATGGTGATTGTGTTCCCGAGGTGACATAACCGATCGTGTTTCCGGCAGCGTCTTTTATTTCATAATGGTGACGGGGAATTCCTTTATCGATCATTTCAAATCCAACCAATTTTCTTTTTATTCCTTCCGTTTTTTGTTTTTCCAGCAGGTTTTTTGCAGTAAATTCTTTGGTGAATTTTGTTATCCATCCAAGCCCCGCTTCCAAGGGCGATGTAGTGTCATCGATATCATTTCCATAAAGGCAAAAACCCATTTCAAGTCTCAATGTATCTCTTGCGCCAAGTCCAATCGGTTTTAATCCTTGCGGACCACCAATCTCAAAAATTGCATCCCAGATTTTATCAGCGGCTCCATTTTTATCTTCAAAATAAATTTCAACCCCGCCTGCACCGGTATATCCTGTTGCGCTGATAAGAACATTGTCAACCCCTGCAAATTTCCCTTTTACAAATGTGTAATACTTCAAATTCAGAATATCCATTTCGGCAAGAGGCTGCAGTATTTTGGTTGCATTCGGTCCCTGTATTGCAAGTAAACACGTTTTATCAGAAATGTTATGCATCTCCGCTCCTTTTGTATTGTGTTTACTTATCCAGTTCCAGTCTTTCTCAATGTTACTTGCATTTACTACAAGCATATATACTTTGTTTTCTTCAATACAATAGACAAGCAGATCGTCTACGATACCGGCATTGTCATTGGGCAGGCAACTATACTGTGCTTTTCCGTTTGAAAGTTTTGAGGCATCATTGGAAGTAACCCGTTGGATAAGACCGAGTGCATTCTCTCCCTTTAAAATGAATTCACCCATGTGACTCACATCAAATACGCCGGCATTTTTTCTTACGGCCGCATGTTCATCATTTATACCGGTATAAGAAATAGGCATATTGTAACCGGCAAACTCAGCCATTTTAGCGCCGAGTGCGATGTGTTTATTTGTAAAGGGAGTATTCTTCATAATCATATTTGGGTGGCAAAGATAGTATTCGCTAATATAAAAGAGTCCCGCTGAAGCGGGACCCGATTTTTCTCATCCCGACTTAGTCGGGAGGATTTCCAACTTCAACCGAGGTTAATGAAATATTTGAATTAGCGAAAAGACCGGGGACCCCGCCACATCGCCATTGTCGTTATCGTCCAGGCTTTCCTGTTTGCCATTGCCACTAATTGAATCCTTCTTTTTTTCTTCCATGTCTTTTAGCTTACGTTGTTCTTCCTCTACTTTTTTTCTTTGCTCTTCTATGCTATTTATTGTGGCAGGTGTTGCGTCTTCGTAACGGTAATCACCTGTTGGTGCCGCTGGTATTTCGGGAGCTTTGGGTGGTTTATTCGGATCAATAAGAGTTCCGTTTTCGGTCATTACATAGTCAACATTTGCACTGTATTCAAACCAATCATCGTAATCAATGTCTATTCTTGTTCTGTGAAGCCTGCTTCTCCGGTCGTTCATTCTTATTTCGACGGGGTTCAGCTTTCTTGTTACAGTTTCATCAAATCTCAATTTTTTGCCAACAGGTACCTGTATCCGTAACTCGATCATCTGGCCACGGTACTTGCTTTCTTTACTGATTGCAAACCCGTTTCCAATATCCAATACGCTGTCTTTACTGGAAATATTATATTGAATTTGTGCAGCCCTTACCCTTGCATCATTCAATGATCGCCCCATGCTTCTCTTAACCAGTATTACATGATAGTCGGCATCGGGACTTTTTTCCACTGTGAAGTCAACGAATGAAAGCTTCAGAGAGTCCTCGCTTATATTCCATCCTTCGGTATCTTTATCTACCCACCAAAATCTATCGGTAAATTCCAATACAGGTTGCGAAACCATTACCGTCATTTTATTTGCAGGTTGTGCAATTGGAATTACAGTTGGAGGGTCTGCATCTTCATAATAGCGGGTTTCTCTTGCTATAGTTGATACAAGAAGTATGACAGAAACCCAACCTAATGTCCACAATCCGCCAAAGACCCAGCCAAGGTAATTGCTTCTTGATTTTACGCCAATGATCCTTCTTATTAACCATACCAGAAAGCCTATTAAAGGGACTCCGAGAAATAAGATCAATGTGCCCCATGCATATACGGGTTGCCACCTGCTTGTCCACAAATAATCATTTACCGGCCACCATGCCAATCCGCCAAAAATTGCCGCCATCAATACACCGAACAAAGCCAGGGCAATAGTACCTGCAACAAAAAGAAAGAAAACTTTAAATAATACTCCTATTGCATGACCAATACCGCTACCGATGGGTCTTGATACTTGTCGCACTTCTGTAGCGAATGTTTTTCCTGACGTTTGAGCAAACTCCTTTGCTTTTGTAGAAAAGTTTTGTGCCGCAGATTTTACTTCTTCACCAAAATCTTTTGCCCTGTCCTGAACATTTTGTTTGATCGTCTTCACATCTACTTTTTCGCCACGCATTTCCATTTTTTCATATGGACTTCTTGCCTCAGGCAGTACGATCCATAAAATAATGTAAGCGACAACGAATGTGCTCGTTATTGATCCAAACACAATGTTTGGAAAAAATATAAAATCTCCTCTTGAGCCAAAGCCATTCAATAAATTGATCAAAATGTTCAATAATATCGGCGCAAGAAAAATGATTCTTATTGTAGAAGTGTTTTTATTAAAGTAGGCAGCTAATCCATTGCATACTCCACCAATTATTTTGCCTTCGGGATTGCGGAACAATCTTTTGCCAGTATATCCCTCCACATCTCTTGCCGGCAATACGATCCATAAAATGATATAAGCAAGAAAACCAAGACCAAACCCTCCGAAAGTGATGATCGCAAATAATATTCGTACAATAGCAGGATCAACATTTAAGTAAGCGGCAATACCACTACAAACACCCCCGATGAATTTATCACTGGTATCCCGGTATAAGCCACGCTTTACTTTTGGAGGTGCTTCTGTTTGGGCAAATTGCTGGGCTGTATTTGCAGAGCTGTACGATTGTTCTTTTACCTCTTCCCCTTCAAAATCTTCCGGGCGACCCATTGAGTTTGCGATCTCAATTACATCTGCATCAGTGATACTGTCTGCGCCTTTGCGAACTTTTTCACTCATTAACTCAGCAATGCGGCTTTCAATATCATTGATGATCTCATCACGACCTTCTTCATTGGCAA